>NZ_LXYF01000066.1:0-29454 GCF_002894065.1 Sphingobium sp. SA916 | reverse complement strand
CCAAGGCCGCCGCATCGGCGCCCGCCGCCACGCCCGCCGCTGCTGCGCCCGCCGCTGGCCCCAGCCGCGCGCAGGAACGCGTCAAAATGACCCGCCTGCGCCAGACCGTCGCCAAGCGGCTCAAGGAAGCGCAGAACAACGCCGCGCTGCTGACCACCTATAACGACGTCGACATGACCAACGTTATCGAGGCGCGCGCCAAATACAAGGACCTGTTCGAGAAGAAGCATGGCGTCCGCCTGGGCTTCATGGGCTTCTTCACCAAGGCCGTCTGCATGGCGCTGCGCGATATTCCGGGCGTCAATGCGCAGATCGAAGGCGACGAGATCGTCTATAACGACTTCGCTGACATCTCGGTCGCCGTGTCGGCCCCGAACGGTCTGGTCGTGCCGGTGATCCGCAATGCCGAGAGCTTGAGCGTGGCCGAGATCGAGAAGACGATCGGCAGCTTCGGCAAGAAGGCCAAGGAAGGCACGCTGACCATGGAGGACATGAAGGGCGGCACCTTCACCATCTCCAATGGCGGCGTGTTCGGTTCGCTGTTGTCCAGCCCCATCATCAACCCGCCGCAGTCGGCGGTGCTGGGCCTCCACCGCATCGAGGATCGCCCGGTCGTCCGCGACGGTCAGATCGTCATCCGCCCGATGATGTATCTCGCGCTCAGCTATGACCATCGCCTGATCGACGGTCGCGAGGCAGTGACCTTCCTCGTCGCGGTGAAGAACGCGATCGAGGATCCGACCCGCCTGCTGATCGACCTGTAAAGATGTGACCCGTGCTCCTGCGGAAGCAGGAGCCCAGGGTGGAGACGCGCTACGCGAGCCGGCTATGTCTATCTTCTGGCCAACAGGCGCAACGGCACCCTATATCTGGGTGTCACCAGCGATCTGGCGGCCAGGGCATATCAACATCGCAAAGGCTTGATTGACGGTTTCACCAAGGACCATGATTGTAAGCTTTTGGTCTGGTTTGAGGCATATGACGATCTGCAGGAAGCGCGACATTGCGAACTGCGGATGAAGAAATGGAAACGCGCCTGGAAGATCGAGCTGATCGAACGCGATAATCCACAATGGCGGATTTGTTCGAAACGCTGTTCTGACGACGCCCTGGGCTCCCGCTTTCGCGGGAGCACGGCAATGGAGTGAGAAATGGCAGACTTCGATTATGATGTTCTGGTGATTGGCGCCGGTCCCGGCGGCTATGTCGCGGCGATCCGCGCGGCTCAGCTCGGCCTCAAGACCGCCTGCGCCGAAAGCCGCGAGACGCTGGGCGGCACCTGCCTCAATGTCGGTTGCATTCCGTCCAAGGCGCTGCTGCACGCTTCGGAACTGTATGAGGAAGCCGCCAATGGCGCCCTCGCCAAGCTGGGCGTGAAGATCGACAAGATGAGCCTCGATCTCGACACCATGCAGGGCCAGCGCAAGGAAGCGGTCAAGGGCCTGACCGGCGGCATCGAATATCTGTTCAAGAAGAACAAGGTCGACTGGTTGAAGGGTCTGGCGACCTTCACCGGCGCCAACACCGTTGAAGTCGCGGGCAAGACGGTGACGGCGAAGAACATCGTCATCGCCACCGGCTCCTCGGTCACGCCGCTTCCGGGCGTTGCGGTAGACAATGCGGGGGGCAGGATCGTCGATTCGACCGGCGCGCTGGAACTGGACAAGGTTCCCGGCCATCTGGTCGTCGTCGGCGGCGGCGTCATCGGGCTGGAACTGGGTTCGGTATGGCGTCGCGTCGGTGCGAAGGTCACGGTGGTCGAGTTCCTCGACCAGATCCTGCCGGGCATGGATGGCGAAGTCCGCAAGGAAGCGAACAAGATCTTCAAGAAGCAGGGCTTCGAATATAAGCTCGGCACCAAGGTCACGAGCGCGGAAGTCGGCAAGAAGGGCGTGACCCTGACCGTCGAGCCGGCCGCCGGCGGCGAGGCGGAGAAGATCGAGGCCGATGTGGTGCTGGTGTCGATCGGCCGTCGTCCGAACACGGAGGGGCTGGGTCTCGACAAGATCGGTCTGGAACTCAATGCCCGTGGCCAGATCGAGACCGATCATGACTTCGCGACCAAGGTTCCCGGCGTCTGGGCCATTGGCGATGTCATCCCCGGCCCGATGCTCGCGCACAAGGCCGAGGATGAAGGCATTGCCGTTGCCGAGAATATCGCGGGCCTGACCGGGATCGTGAACCATGACGTGATCCCGTCGGTGGTCTATACCAAGCCGGAGATCGCTGGCGTGGGCCTGACGGAAGAGGCCGCCAAGGAAAAGGGTGCGATCAAGGTCGGCAAATTCCCGATGCTGGCGAACAGCCGCGCCAAGACCAACCATGAGCCCGATGGCTTCGTGAAGATCATTGCCGATGCAGAAACCGACAAGGTGCTGGGCGTCTGGATCATCGCGACGGTTGCGGGCACGATGATCGCGCAGGCGGCGCAGGCGATGGAGTTCGGCGCTTCGAGCGAGGACATTGCCTATACCTGCCACGCGCATCCGACGCATAGCGAGGCGATCAAGGAAGCGGCCATGGCCGTGACGGGCAAGCCGATCCACATCTGATCGCGTCCCGCCCTTGGGAAAGAATGAGAAGGCCGTCCTTCGGGGCGGCCTTTTTCATGGCCTATTGACGATTGGAGCATTGCGTGGAGCTTGCCCCGATTGCGTTGAGGCACGCCCATTCTCGCGAAGGCAGGAATGCCGTTCCCAGGTCGGAACTGGGTTCCTGCCTTCGCAGGAACATATGTCGACCTGCAGGGAGCGGAGCAAATTCTATCCGCTCTGGGCCCGGGACCTTGGACCGTCGGCGCGCTTGTCAGGCACGGCAAGCGCCCGCCGCACGCAAACCCGGTTGCGGCCATGCGTCTTCGCTTCATAGAGCGCCGCATCCGCCCGCGCGATGGCATCGTGGATCGCGGCATCTCCGGGTTGGACGGCCGACAATCCGAAACTGGCGGTAAGGGGGCGCGAAAGGCCAAGCTGGCGAGCGACCTCCTGCGCGATGCTCTCCCGAATGTCATTGGCGACCGTGGCTGCCCGGGCCGCGTCGGCATCGGGGAGGAACAATATGAATTCCTCCCCGCCGAAGCGCGCCGTGATGGCCTCGGCAGGCGCGAATTGCACCAATATCCGCGCCAGTGTGACGATCACGCGATCGCCCAGCGCATGGCCATGGGCATCGTTGATCGACTTGAAATGGTCGATGTCGCAGACGATCAGGCTGCCCTGCGTCGGCAGTTTCCGCGCCCTCTGGCCGATGGCATCGTCGAATCCCCGGCGGTTGAGCAGGCCGGAGAGGGGGTCATGCAGCGCGTCGCGCTGATAGCGGGCGAGAAGGTCGAGCATGTTCGCCGCAAGCGCGGCCAGAGCCAGGAACAGGCCAAGGACGCAGGCAAGCGCCTGCATCAGGAAGGCATAGTCGCTGCTTAGGAAACTGCTCCCCGACAGGGTAAGGGGCACGGTGCTGCCGCGTATCAGATTGTCCAGCGCGACCAGCGTCGCCGCGCCGAACAATGTGCGGTCCGACCAGTTGTCGAGGCGATCCCTGCCGGCGATCAGCGGCAGGCCGATCAGCAGGAAGCAGCCGAAATCGGACGCGGCCAGTTCGAAGGGCAGATTGTCCAGCATGAGGGAAACGGCGCACAGCATCACGGACAGCGCCCAGATCGCGATCCGCACCCGCAGCAGCCAGTTGGGCCGCCACCGTTCCAGCAAAGCCTGGCTGAACAGCAGGAAGCCGCTGGCGAACAGCAGGTCCGCCAGGAAGCCCCAGAGGGGCGTCGGCACAAGGGCGAATCCCGCCGGCACGGCAAAGCCGCCCGCGACGCAGAAGAAGGCGGCGCTCCAATATCCCGCGGCGCGCACCCGCAGGGTCCAGACAAAGGCGAAAACCACGCCGAAGCTCGCCATCATGACGGGCAGGAAGAAGGCGAAATTCTCTCCCACGCTGCGTGCCTGTTCCTTCTATCGGTCGAAAGTCATGCGCGAGCCGGCGCGTCGTCCGTGTCGGGAGACCGGTAAAAGCCGATCCTTAACAAATACTTCCGGATCGGATGAGATGTTCATCCAATTTGGATGAACATGCGATGAGCGGGTCAGAAGCGGGGACGACGCTTGTCGCGGAAGGCCTGCACGCCCTCCTGAAAGTCGGGCAGGGTGAAGGCGTCCCGGAACATGGCCAGCGTTTCCGCGTCGTCGTCCGCCTGTCCATCCAGGATGCGGCGGACGATCGCCTTGGAAGAACGGATCGAATGCTGGGCATTGGCGGCCATGCGCCGAGCCAGTTCCACTGCTGCCTCCAGCGGGGCGGGGGCGATCTGGTCGATCAGGCCGATGGCGAGCGCATCCTCCGCATCATGGAGGGCGGCGGTGAACAGGATGCGCTTGGCCCGCGCCGGCCCCACCAGATCGACCAGCAGCCTGGTGTCGAACAGCGAATAGACGATCCCGAGCTTGGCCGGCGTGATGCCCAGCCGGGCGGAGGGGGAGGCGATCCGCAGGTCGCAGGCGATGGCCATGCCGCATCCGCCGCCGATCGCGTCCCCGTCTATGGCCGCGATCACTGGTTTTTCGGCATGGGCCAGGGCATATTGGGTGGCGCGGATCGCCGCCTGATTGGCGACGCGCCAATCCTCCTCGCCCGAATGACGCGCGAATTCGTGGATGTCCGCACCCGCGCAGAACAGGCCCGGTGCAGCCGATGTCAGGATCAGCACGCGGATCGCCTCGTCCGCCATCGCTTCCTGCACCAGTTGGGGCAATCGCTCCCACATCTCCTGATTCATGGCGTTGTGCTGCCGGGGGCGGTCGATCAGCAGCGTGGCGACGGCGCCATCGCGTTCCAGGCGAAGGGTCATGCCGGCCAGCCTTCGAGCAGCGGCACCAGCTCGTCAAAATGGTGGATGACGGCGTCGGCCTCCAGCGCCTCGACCGGCCCGTCGAGAAAGCCGAAGCTGACGGCGATGCTGGGGATGCCCGCATTGCGCGCCCCGGCGATGTCGTTGATCGTGTCGCCCAGGAAGATCGTCCGCCCGCCGCCCGCGCGCTCGATCATGGCGTGGATCGGCGCCGGGTCGGGCTTTGCGATGCCGACCGTGTCGCCGCCGACGACGCTGGCGAAACGGTCCGACAGACCGATCTGGTGCAGCAGGGGAATGGTGAAGCGCTCCGCCTTGTTGGTGCAGATGGCGAGCTTCACGCCCGCCTCCTCCAGCGCATCCATCGCCGCGATCAGGCCGGGATAGGGCAGCGAATGGATCGCCAGATTCTGCTCATAATAGTCCAGCAGGATCGGCAGCATCCTTTCCAGCATGGCGTCGTCATAGCCGCCCGAGGCGTCGAGCGCGCGCTGAAGCATCACCTTCGCCCCCTTGCCGACAAAGGGATGGATCGCCTCGACCGGAAAGGGCGGCCGCCCGTCGGTGGCGATGGCGTAGTTGACCGCAGCCGCCAGGTCGCCGCTGGTATCCAGCAGGGTGCCGTCAAGGTCGAAGCCGACAATGTCGAAGGGAATGGAAACCATGCCCGGCTCATGCCGCCTGGGTGGTGGCAAAGGCAAGTCAAACATGGCAGAGAGCGCTCAGATTCTTGGCCCTTTCGTGAAGGATGCCCCCGTGACCTCCAGCCGCCCCCCCGCTCGCCCCTTGGCCGTGATCATCCTTGCCGCCGGGCAGGGCACGCGCATGAAGTCGGCCAGACACAAGGTTCTGCACCCGATTGCGGGGCGGCCGATGCTGCTCCATCTGCTCGCCAGCGTGGCGGAGTTGCAGCCCGAGCGGCAGGTCGTGGTGGTCGGCGCTGGGCGGGACCAGGTGGAGAAGGCGGTGAAGGGCAGCGGCGCCGTCATCGCCGTGCAGGAACAGCAATTGGGCACCGGCCATGCCGTGGCGCAGGCCCATGACGCGCTGGCCGGTTTCGCGGGCGACATATTGATCCTCTATGGCGACGTGCCGCTGGTGCGCGCCGAAACGCTGCGCAGCATGCTGGACCGCCTGAACTGGGGCGACGAGCCGCGCGCCGTGGTCCTGGGCTTCCGGCCGGAAGACGCCGCCGCTTACGGCCGGATCATCGCCCGGGACCAGGGCGTGATCGAGAAGATGGTCGAATATAAGGACGCCAATGCGGAGGAGCGGGCGGTGACGCTCTGCAATTCCGGGCTGATGGCGGTGCGGTCGACCGATCTTTTCGTGCTGCTCGACAAGATCGGCAACGACAATGCGGCGGGCGAATATTATCTGCCCGACATCGTCATGCTGCCCGGCGCCCAAAGCGCGGTGATCGAGGCGGAGGCCTGGGAAGTGGCGGGCGTCAACAGCCGCGCCGAACTGGCGGGGGTGGAGGCCGTCTGGCAGGACCGCCGCCGGGCAGAGGCGATGCGGGAGGGCGCGACGCTGATCGCGCCGGAAACGGTGTTCTTCGCGCATGACACGCTGCTGGGCCGCGATGTGGTGATCGAGCCGCATGTCGTCTTCGGTCCGGGCGTCAGCGTGGCGGACGATGCGACGATCCACGCCTTTTCCCATCTGGAGGGCGCAGCCGTCGGCAAGGGCGCGGAAATCGGCCCCTATGCCCGGCTGCGTCCCGGCGCGAAAATCGGCGTCAAGGCCAAGGTCGGCAATTTCGTCGAGGTGAAGAAGGCCGAACTGGGCGAGGGCGCCAAGGCCAATCACCTGTCCTATATCGGGGACGCCAGCGTGGGCGCGGGCGCGAATATCGGCGCGGGCACCATCACCTGCAATTATGACGGCTTCTTCAAATATCGGACGGAAATCGGCGCGGGCGCCTTCATCGGCTCCAACAGCGCGCTGGTCGCGCCGGTGAAGATAGGCGACGGCGCGATCGTGGCGGCCGGCAGCGTCGTGACCCAGCCGGTGGAGGCCGACGCGCTATGCCTCGTCCGGCCGAAGCAGGAGGCGAAGCCCGGCTGGGCGGCCCGCTTCCGGGCGCGGATGCAGGCGCGCAAAGCCGCCAAGTGACGGGTCTTCTGCGGAGGCGGCGCTGGCTTGCGGCGCTGCTGCTCATCCTTCTGGCCGTGCCGGGCGGGGCGGTCTGGCTCTATGCCAATGCGCGGGCCATGCCGGTCGTGCGGCGGCTGGACGTTGCGCTGCCCTTTCCGGCGGATGCGCCGCGCCGCCCGGTGACGGTGGCGCTGCTGACCGACAGCCATTTGTCCGGTCCCGATAACAGTCCGGAGCGGATGGCGCGGATCGTCGCTCTGGTGAACGGCCTCAGGCCCGAGCTGATCGTGCTGGGCGGCGACTATATCGGGGACGACAAGGGCGGTGCGACCTATGATCCGGCGCAGAGCATCGCCCCCTTCGCCGCCTTGCGCGCCCCGCTGGGGGTGGTGGCGGTGCTGGGCAATCACGATGCGCGCAAGCATACGGGGATCAGCCGCCGGCAATGGGGCGATCTGTTCGGCCGGATCGGCATCCGCCTGCTCGACAATCAGGCGGTGCGGCGGGGACCGCTGGCCATTGGCGGACTGCGCGACATCTATACCGGGCGGCCCGATATTCCCGGGACGCTGGCGGCCATGCAGGCGCTGGGCGGCGCGCCGCTGATGCTGTCGCACGGGCCGGACGCCTTTCCGCTGCTGCCCGACCGGGCGATGCTGACGCTGGTCGGGCATACCCATTGCGGGCAGGTGGCCTTGCCCTTTGCGGGCATCGTCTATGTGCCCTCGCGCTATGGCACCCGCTATGCCTGCGGGGTGTATCGGGAAGGGCGGCGGACCATGGTGGTGTCCGCGGGGCTCGGCACCAGCGGCCTGCCGATCCGGATGCTGGCGCCCCCCGATGTCTGGCTGATTACAATTCATCCACGATGATGCGGTACCCCTGTCGCCCGCCGCATGATCGTGGCATAGGCGGCGTAAGCATAGAGTTTTCACGGCTTTGGGACTGACTATCCATGTGCGGTATCATCGGAATCATCGGCAAGGACGACGTGGCGGGACGGCTGGTCGAGGGCCTCAGGCGCCTGGAATATCGCGGCTATGACAGCGCGGGCGTCGCCACCGTCCATGACGGGCGGATCGACCGCCGCCGGGCCGAGGGGAAGCTCGCCAATCTGGTGAAGGAACTGGACGCCGCGCCCCTGCCGGGCACCACCGGCATCGCCCACACCCGCTGGGCCACCCATGGCGCGCCGACGACCAGCAACGCCCATCCCCACGCCACGAAGGAAGTGGCGATCGTCCACAACGGCATCATCGAGAATTTCAAGCCGCTGCGCGAGGAGCTGATGGCGCGGGGCCGCACCTTCGACAGCCAGACCGATACGGAGGTCGTCGCCCATCTGGTGAGCGAACTGGTGGAGCAGGGCGCGTCGCCCCGCGATGCCGTGGCGCAGGTTTTGCCGCGCCTGCATGGCGCCTTCGCACTCGCCATCCTGTTCCGCAGCCATCCGGAAATCCTCATCGGCGCGCGCTTGGGTTCGCCGCTGGTGGTGGGCTATGGAGACGGCGAGACCTATCTCGGCTCCGATGCTTTGGCACTGGCGCCGCTGACCCAGCGCATCGCCTATCTGGAGGAAGGCGACTGGGTCGTCATCACTCGCGACGGCGCGGAGATTTTCGACAAGGACAACAATCCGGTCGAACGTCCCGTCACCATTTCCGGCGTGACCGGCGAGCTGATCTCCAAGGGCAATCACCGCCACTATATGCTCAAGGAGATTTACGAGCAGCCGGTGGTCGTGGCCCAGACCCTGCGTTCCTATCTGCGCCGGATGGAGGATCAGGTGTCGCTGCCGATCCCCGATTTCGACCTCGGGACCATCCGCCGCGTCACCATCGTCGCCTGCGGCACCAGCTATTATGCGGGCATGGTCGCCAAATATTGGTTCGAGCAATTCGCCCGCGTGCCTGTCGACATCGATGTGGCGAGCGAGTTCCGCTACCGCGCCCCGGTGATGGAGGAGGGCGGCCTGATGATCGTTATCAGCCAGTCGGGCGAGACCGCCGATACGCTCGCCGCGCTCCGCCATGCGCGGGCCGAAGGGCAGAAGATCGCTGCCGTCGTCAACGTGCCGACCAGCACCATGGCGCGGGAGGCGGACCTGCTGCTGCCCACCAATGCCGGGCCGGAGATCGGCGTGGCGTCGACCAAGGCCTTCACCTGCCAGTTGGCGGTGCTGGCGGCGTTCGCGGCCAATCTCGCCCGCGCCAAGGGGCGGCTGGACGCGAAGGCGGAGAAGGAACTGGTCCGCCACCTGTCCGAAGCGCCCGCCGCGCTGAACGGGGCGCTGGCCTATGATGAATCGATCGAGGCGATGGCCCATCTGATCGCGGGCGCGCGCGACGTGCTCTATCTGGGGCGCGGGCCGGACTATCCGCTGGCGCTGGAAGGGGCGCTGAAGCTCAAGGAAATCAGCTATATCCATGCCGAGGGCTATGCCGCGGGCGAGATGAAGCATGGTCCCATCGCCTTGATCGACGACAAGGTGCCGGTGATCGTGCTGGCGCCCAGCGGGCCGCTGTTCGAGAAGACCGTCAGCAACATGCAGGAGGTGCAGGCGCGCGGCGGCAAGGTTGTGCTGATCTCCGACTATGATGGGGTGCAGGCGGCGGGCGAGGGCTGCATGGCGACGATCACCATGCCCAAGGTGCATCCGCTGATCGCGCCGATGGTCTATGCCGTGCCGGTGCAGTTACTGGCCTATCATGTCGCCGTCGCCAAGGGCACGGACGTCGACCAGCCAAGGAACCTCGCCAAGTCCGTCACCGTCGAGTGATAGATGGCTGGCGAGTGATTCACTGGCGAGTGAAGCGGTAGCGGTCCCGGATGCGGCGGTTGAAATAGCCGCCCTTGGACGTGGCGGCGCGCATGCCTTCCGCGACGTCCACAGGGACATCATGATAGCTGTAGCGCCGCCCGCCGACGAACTGCACGTCCAGCCGGCGCTGGGCGGCGTCATAGTCGAAGCGGGCGATGGCGGTCGACGGCATGGGGATGACAATGATCCGCGACGGGGGAGGTTGCGTGTCGGAGGGCGCCAGCCGTTGCCGGCCGAACCGGGCCGCTCTATCCTCTCGGGAATGATCGAGACGGAAAGACTGCGCCTTCGCCCCTACACGCTAGCTGATTTCGCGCCCTATTGCGCCATGTGGTCGGACATGGACCTGATGCGGCATATCGGCGGCGTAGCTCCTTCGCCGGAAGACGCCTGGAACCGCATCCTGCGTTATGAGGGGCACTGGTCCCTTCTGGGCTACGGCATTTTCGCGGTGATCGAAAAGGCCAGCGGCCGCTATGTCGGAGAGACCGGGCTGGCGGATTTCCATCGGGGCCTCGGCGATGATTTCGACAAGGCGGGGGAAGCGGCCTGGATTTTCTCATCCGAGGTACATGGCCGCGGCTACGCGTTCGAGGCCGCCCGCGCCGCGCATGACTGGTATGCGCGGCGCAAGGGTGCCGGCCGAACCGTCTGCCTCATCGATCCCGCCAACGACCCATCGCTCAGGCTTGCGGCCAGGTTGGGCTATGCGCCGTTCAGGGAGGCGGTCTACAAGGGGCGGACGGCCGTCATGCTCGAAAAATCGTCCGCATAGAGGCGACCCGGCGGAGAAGCTCAGCCGCCACCCGGCGCATTGTGCCCGCCCGCCGGCACCGGCCCGCCGCTCGGCGCATGGCTGTGGTCGGGATTGCTGTCCCAGTCGATATGATAGAGGTCGAACCGCCGGTCGCGCAGGTTGCGGACCGTACCCTCCGCCCGCGCCCAGCTCAGGTCCGCCAGGTTCACGTCGGCCATGGTCAGCGTCTCGACATTCTCCGTCGATTCCGCCGCGATCCCGTCCCGCGCGAAGGGCAGGTCGCAGGGCGTCAGGATCGCGCTCTGGGCATATTGGATGTCCATATTGTCGACATTGGGCAGGTTGCCGACATTGCCCGACATGACGACATAGCATTGATTCTCGATGGCGCGGGCCTGCGCGCAATAGCGCACGCGCATATAGCCCAGCCGCGAGTCGGTGCAGAAGGGGACGAAGATGATCCGCGCGCCCTGGTCCACCAGCCGCCGCGCCAGTTCCGGAAATTCGCTGTCATAGCAGATGAGCACGCCGATCGGCCCGCAGTCGGTCTGGATCACGTCCAGCGAGTCCCCGCCCTTGATGTTCCACCAGAAGGCTTCGTTGGGCGTGGGGTGGATCTTCTCCTGCGTGTGCAGCGAACCGTCGCGCAGGGCGACATAGGCGATATTCTGGATGTCGCCATCCTCTGCCCGCGTCGGGTGGGAGCCGCCGATGATGTTGATATTATATTCCAGCGCCATCCGCTCCAGTTCGCGGGTCAGGCGCGGGGTGTAGCCGGTCAGCCTGTCGATGGCCTCGATGGGGGAGAGCTTCTTCGTTTCGTAGGAGAGCAGCGGCAGGGTGAACAGTTCGGGAAAAACGATGAAGTCGGAACGGTAGTCGGCGGCGACATCGACGAAATATTCGATATTGCGGATGAACTCTTCGAAGTCCTTCACCGCGCGGGCCTGCAACTGACAGGTGGCTAGGCGGACGCTTTCCACGCCGCGCGGCACCCGCATTTCGGGCGCTTCGTCGGGGTCGACATAGGGGTTGCGCCATACCAGATGGGCGGCGTGTCCGTCGGACTGCTTGTCTTCGGGCAGGTAGTTTTCGAGGACGCCCAGCGGCTCGAACTGGTTCTTGAGCTGGAAGCTGATCACCTGATCGCGCAGCTTGCCGTGGACGACCTTGTCGAGATAATCCGCCGGGCCGTCGACGCGCCGCTTGGCGCGGGCATAGCCGGGCATGCGTCCGGCGATGACGATGCCGTGCAGGTCCAGTTCCTCGGCTAGTTCCTTGCGCTCGTCATAGAGGCGCTGGCCGATGCGCAGGCCGCGCAGCTTCGGGTCGACGGCCATTTCATAGCCGTACAGCCACTCGCCCGCCGCGCTGTGCCGCGTGCCGAAGCCGTTTGCCGTGATCTCCTCCCAGTCATGATGGGAAAAGGCCATCGCCTTGCTGACCCGCATGGTCGCGCAATAGCCAACGACCTTATTGTCGTAGAGCGCGACGAAGCAGCCATTGGGGAAATTGTTGATCTGCCCGCGCAGGGTGGCGAGCGAATAATTGGGCATGCCGGGATAGACCCGGGCGATCAGTCGCTGGATGCCGCGTACATCGGAAGGAACGGCGGCCCGGACCTCCAGGCGTTTCTTGGCTGTCGTCGTCATCGCTGATCTCCTGCCATGGAAAAGGCGGCGCCGATACACGGCGCCGCCTCGTTCCGTTTCCGTATTGAACCGCGGAAGGGCGGATCAGTTCCGTCCGATTATTGCCACTTGCCCATGGCTTCTTCCAGGTTCACGCGGATCGCCTCGAAGAACTGCTCGGTGGTCATCCACGCCTGTTCCGGACCGATCAGCAGGGCGAGATCCTTGGTCATCGCGCCGCCCTCGACCGTTTCGATGCAGACCTTTTCCAGCGTTTCCGCGAACTTGGTGACTTCCGGCGTTTCGTCGAACTTGCCGCGATAGGAAAGGCCCTGGGTCCAGGCGAAGATCGAGGCGATCGGATTGGTCGAGGTCGCCTTGCCCTGTTGATGCTGGCGATAGTGGCGGGTGACGGTGCCGTGCGCGGCTTCGGCCTCGACGGTCTTGCCGTCGGGCGAGAGCAGCACGGAGGTCATGAGACCCAGCGAGCCGAACCCCTGCGCCACGGTGTCCGACTGGACGTCGCCATCGTAATTCTTGCAGGCCCAGACGAACTTGCCGCTCCACTTGAGGGCGGAGGCGACCATGTCGTCGATCAGGCGATGTTCGTAGACGGCGCCCACCTTCTTGAACTCGTCGGCGAATTCATTGTCGAACACTTCCTGGAACAGGTCCTTGAAGCGGCCGTCATAGGCCTTGAGAATGGTGTTCTTGGTCGAGAGGTACAGCGGCCAGCCGCGGCCCAGCGCGTAGTTCATGCTGGCGCGGGCGAAATCGCGGATCGAGTCGTCCAGATTGTACATGCCCATGGCGACGCCGGAGCTGGGGAAGTTGAAGACGTCCTTCTCGATCTTCTCGCCATTCGCGCCGTCCCACACCATGCGCAGCTTGCCGGGGCCGGGGACGAGGAAGTCGGTGGCGCGATACTGGTCGCCGAAGGCGTGGCGGCCGATGACGATGGGGTCGGTCCAGCCGGGGACCAGGCGCGGCACGTTGCGGATGACGATGGGTTCACGGAACACCACGCCGCCCAGGATGTTGCGGATGGTGCCGTTGGGCGACTTCCACATTTCCTTCAGGCCGAATTCCTCGACGCGGGCTTCGTCCGGGGTGATGGTGGCGCACTTCACGCCGACGCCATGTTCCTTGATCGCGTTGGCGGAATCGATGGTGATCTGGTCGTTGGTTTCGTCGCGCTTCTCGACGCCCAGATCATAATATTTAAGATCGATGTCCAGATAGGGGAGAATCAGGCGCTCACGGATCCACTGCCATATGATCCGCGTCATTTCATCGCCATCGATCTCCACGACGGGGTTTTTCACCTTGATCTTAGCCATAGCGCCTGTTCGCCTTCTCGTTCGGGTGGAATTTGCGACCGCCCTAGGCAAAGCGACGGCAATGTTCAACCGTCCAATGCCCTTTGCAGGATTGGAACATTTCATGGCTCCTGCGACGGTATCGGACGTTGTCACTGCAAGTGTCTGTCCTTAAAGACGGTGCCCATGGAAAATGACGAACTGACGGTCGCACTGGGCGGCAATGTGAAATGGCGCTTCCCCTCCGTGCATCCGGAGGGCGTGAAATTCGGCCTGATCGCGGCGGCCATCACCGCGCTGCTGTTCCTGGTAGGCTGGGAAATCCTCGGCTGGTTGATGGTGATGGTGACCATCTGGGTGCTGGCGTTCTTCCGCGATCCGGTGCGCGCGGTGCCGCAGGATGAGCGGGCCATCGTCGCCCCCGCCGATGGGCTGGTGACGCTGATCCAGCGGGTGCCGCCCCCCCGCGAGATGGCAGGGGCGGATGGGCTGGGCGACCAGCCCATGATCCGCGTGTCGATCTTCATGAGCGTGTTCGACGTCCACATCAACCGCACGCCGATCGGCGGGACGGTGAAGTCGGTGGTCTATATTTCGGGCAAGTTCCTGAACGCCGATCTCGACAAGGCGAGCGAGGATAATGAGCGCCAGCATATATTGGTGGAGCGGCATGACGGCGTGCGCATCGGCTTCACCCAGATCGCCGGATTGGTGGCGCGGCGGATCGTGCCCTTCGTGAAGCCGGGCGACATGGTCGCGGCTGGACAGCGCATCGGCCTCATCCGTTTCGGCAGCCGGGTCGACGTCTATCTGCCCGCCGGCACCGCGCCGCGCGTGGTGCTGGGGCAGCGCACCGTCGCGGGTGAGACCATCCTGGGCCAGATCGGTGACATGCGCGTGATTTCGGGGATTCAGCAATAATGCGGCAGCGGCGCGCCATCCCGCGCGGATTGCGCCGGGGGATCACCCTGCGGATGGTGGCGCCCAACGCCGTGACCGCAATGGCCCTGTGCTTCGGCCTGACCGGCGTGCGCTACGGCATATCGGGCGAGTGGGAGAGGGCGGTGCTCTCCATCCTCATCGCCGGGGTGCTGGATGGGCTGGACGGGCGCATTGCGCGGTTGTTGCGGGGGGAGAGCCGTTTCGGGGCCGAACTCGACTCCTTGTCGGACTCCATCGCCTTTGGCGTGGCGCCGGCGCTGGTGCTCTATCTCTGGTCGCTGAACGCCATGCCGAAATTCGGCTGGATCTTCGCGCTCGCCCATGCGCTGTCCTGCGCGCTGCGGCTGGCGCGGTTCAATGCGAATATCGACGCCGATGTTCAGCCGCACAAATCCGCCGGTTTCCTGACCGGCGTGCCGGCTCCGGCAGGTGCGGGGCTGGCCTTCGTGCCGCTCTATCTCTGGCTGGTGACGGGCGAGCCGCTTTTTCGGGAATGGTATGTCGTGGCGCCCTGGACCGCCTTCACGGCTTTCCTGATGATCTCCAACATCGCGACTTATAGCTGGTCGGCGCTGCGCCTGCGCAAACGCATCCGGCTGGAGGCGATCGCGCTGGCGGGCCTGCTGGCGGCGCTGCTGATCACCGATCCTTGGCTGACGCTGCTGGTGTTGTGCGCCTTCTACCTTGCGCTCATCCCCTTCGGCATGATGTCCTATGCCAGGGTGCGCCGCCAGCGGGCGGGCGAGGAAGCGTAATCCTCAGGCGGCCAGGACCGCCGCCGCAAAAGCCGGCGCGGCCTGCCGTGCAGAGGGTGACGCGCGCCGGCGGCTGATGCGCAGGCGATAGACCGGCGTTTCCTGCGGTATCGGTTCGAACGTCAGCGCCGCGACCATCTTGTCATGATAGGCCAGGAACATGCCGATAATGGTGCCTGCGGCCAGCAGGAAGGATCCGATGAAAACAAGTGCTGCGACCAGTGCGAACATATGCAGCTCACTTTCTGTCTTGCCATTTGCACGGCTTGGTTCACTATAGGCAGGCAAACGGCGTGAATCCGCCATTTGTTCCCGATGTTCTCCTTATGTTCCATCCGGAATGGAGAGTCAACCCCCTTGCATTGATATTCCGACGCCGTTAAAGGCGCGCCCATTCCACATGGGAATCGACATATCCGGTGCTGTGCGTGACGCCCAGTTCCTGATTCCCAGAGGTGTAACCGGAAGGAGAAATATTATGGCGGCTCCTGTCGTCACCATGCACCAATTGATCGAGGCCGGCGCGCATTTCGGCCACCAGACCCACCGCTGGAACCCGCGCATGAAGCCGTACATCTTCGGTGAGCGCAACGGCATCCACATTCTCGACCTGTCGCAGACCGTGCCGCTGTTCGGCCGCGCGCTGGACTTCGTGTCGGCGACCGTCGCCGCCGGTGGCAAGGTGCTGTTCGTCGGCACCAAGCGCCAGGCGCAGGACCCGATCGCCGAAGCCGCCCGCAAGTCGGGCCAGCATTTCGTCAACCATCGCTGGCTGGGCGGCATGCTCACCAACTGGAAGACCATTTCGGGTTCGATCAAGCGTCTGAAGACCCTGGAAGAGAAGCTGTCGGGCGACACCCACGGCTTCACCAAGAAGGAAGTCCTCCAGATGACCCGCGAGCGCGAGAAGCTGGAACTGTCGTTGGGCGGCATCCGCGACATGAACGGCATCCCCGACGTCATGTTCGTGATCGACGCCAACAAGGAAGAGCTGGCGATCAAGGAAGCCAACACGCTGGGCATCCCGGTCGTCGCGATCCTCGATTCCAACGTCTCGCCCGACGGCATCGCGTTCCCGGTTCCGGCGAACGATGACGCCAGCCGCGCGATCCGCCTTTACTGCGACGCCGTCGCCGCCGCCGCCACCAAGGGCAACCGCGGTGCGCAGCAGGCTTCGGGCGTCGACCTGGGCGCTCTGGACGAGCCCGAGGCCGAAGAGGTCGTCGCTCAGGCCTGAGACGCGGTCTTCGAACTGCAAAATTGACAGGCTAGGGCGCGCTCCACTGGAACGCGCCCTGCCGTTTTTCTGAAACATTGAACTTTAGGAGCCGAAACATGGCCGAGATTACCGCTGCTGCCGTCAAGGAACTGCGCGACCGTTCGGGCGCGGGCATGATGGATTGCAAGAAGGCGCTCACCGAAGCCAATGGGGACATCGAAGCGGCGACCGACTGGCTGCGCGCCAAGGGTCTGGCCGCCGCGCAGAAGAAGTCGAGCCGCACCGCCGCCGAAGGTCTGGTCGGCGTCGCCGTCGCCGGCACCAAGGGCGTGGCCGTCGAAGTGAACAGCGAAACCGACTTCGTCGCCAAGAACGACCAGTTCCAGGATTTCGTCCGCACCGTGTCGGTCATCGCGCTGGAGAACGGCGTGGCCGATGCCGAGGCGCTGTCGAACGCGGCCTATCCCTCGGGCGGCACGGTCGCCGAGAAGCTGGTCGCCAACATCGCCACCATCGGCGAGAACCAGACCCTGCGCCGCGTCGGCCAGGTCGAGGTGAACCAGGGCGTGGTCGTTCCCTATGTCCATAATGCGGCCGCTCCGGGCCTGGGCAAGATCGGCGTGCTGGTTGCGCTGGAAGGCGATGCGCCCGCCGACGTCCTGGAGCCGCTGGGCAAGCAGATCGCGATGCACATCGCCGCTGCCTTCCCGCTGGCGCTCTCGGCCGCCGACATCGATCCGGCCCTGCTGGAGCGCGAGCGCGCCATCGCCGCTGAAAAGGCCGCCGAATCGGGCAAGCCTGCCGAGATCGTCGCCAAGATGGTCGACGGCGCCGTCGCCAAGTTCGCCAAGGAGCAGGCCCTGCTCAGCCAGCTCTTCGTGATGGACAACAAGACCCCGGTTGCCGATGTCGTCGCGAAGGCGGCGAAGGATGCCGGCGCGTCGATCACGCTGAAGAACTATGTCCGCTTCCAGCTCGGTGAAGGCATCGAGAAGGAAACGAGCGACTTCGCCGCCGAAGTGGCCGCGGCCGCAGGCGTCTGATCCGATAGTTCGTTCGCTTCGGCGGTGTCGGGAGGCTCAGGCTTCTCGACAAGCCGGAAGCGGGCGCTAAGGAAGTTCGGGGTTTCCAAAACCCTGCTTCACAACATGGCGCGCGCTGCTTAAGGTGCGCGCCATTTCCTTGCCCGATCATAAAAGGAATATTGCCCCGCATGTCTCGCCCAGCCTTCAAGCGCATCCTGCTGAAACTTTCGGGCGAAGTGCTGATGGGGCAGGGGCAGTTCGGCATCGAGCCGGAGACGGTGAACCGCGTCGCGGGCGAGATCGCGGCGGCGAAGGATGCGGGGTTCGAACTGTGCGTCGTCGTTGGCGGCGGCAATATCTTCCGGGGTCTGGCGGGCGCCGCCAAGGGTTTCGACCGGGCGAGCGCCGACTATATGGGCATGCTGGCCACCGTCATGAACGCGCTCGCCGTGCAGAATGCCCTGGAGAAGCTGGGCTACGACACGCGCGTCCAGTCCGCGATTCCGATGGCGTCGGTCTGCGAACCCTATATCCGGCGCAAGGCGGTGCGGCATATGGAGAAGGGACGGATCGTCATCTTCGCGGCGGGCACCGGCAGCCCCTTCTTCACCACGGACACCACGGCGGCGCTGCGGGCGGCCGAAATGGATTGCGACGCCCTGTTCAAGGGGACCAGCGTCGACGGCATCTACAATGCCGATCCCAAGAAGGTGCCGGATGCGGCCCGCTATGAAGCGATCAGCTTCGACCAGGTGCTGAACGACAATCTGAAGGTCATGGACGCGAGCGCCATTGCCCTTTGCCGCGAAAACAATATCCCCATCGTCGTGTTCAACATCCGCGAAACCGGCAATCTGGCCAAGGTGCTGGCCGGTGACGGTGTGGCGACGATCGTGCAAAATCAGGAGCGCTGAAACAAAATGGCTCAATATGACAAGGCCGACCTCGAACGCCGCATGGCGGGTGCCCTGGAATCGCTGAAAGGCGATCTGTCGGGCCTGCGCACGGGCCGCGCCAATATCCAGCTTCTCGATCCGGTGACGGTCGAGGTCTATGGCGCGCATATGCCGCTTAATCAGGTCGCGACCGTTTCCGCGCCCGAACCGCGCATGCTTTCCGTGCAGGTGTGGGACAAGAGCAATGTCGGCCCGGTCGACAAGGCGATCCGTTCGGCGGGGCTGGGCCTTAACCCCATCGTCGACGGCCAGACGCTGCGCCTGCCGATCCCCGACCTGACCGAGGAGCGCCGCAAGGAACTCGCCAAGCTCGCCAGCAAATATGCCGAGGGCGCCCGGATCGCCGTCCGCAATGTCCGCCGTGACGGCATGGACAGCCTGAAGACCGACGAGAAGAAGGGCGAGATCAGCGAGGACGAGCGCAAGCGCAAGGAAACCGAAGTCCAGAAGCTGACCGACAGCACCATCGCGGACATCGACGCGGCGGCTGCGGCGAAGGAAAAGGAAATTCTCGGTCAGTGATCCGGGGCTTTCCTTTCGCGGCCAAAGCACGCATTCCTGTCTGATGGCCACCCAAGCCAAAACCGATCTGACCAGCGGCGCGCCAGCCCATGGCGCGCGCCCCAAGGATGTTCCGCCAGGAACGGCCACGCCTCGTCACGTCGCCATCATCATGGACGGCAATGGACGCTGGGCGAAGAAGCGCTTCCTGCCCCGCATCGCCGGCCATCGGGCGGGGGTGGAGGCGGTGCGCCGCGTCGCCCGCGCCGCGCGGGAACTGGGTCTGGAATGCCTGACGCTCTACGCCTTTTCCTCGGAAAACTGGAAGCGTCCGGCCGGCGAGGTGGCGGACCTGATGGGCCTGCTGCGTCATTTCATCCAGTCCGACCTTGACGAATTCCATGCCAATGGCGTGCGGCTGCGCATCATCGGCAATTATCGGGCGCTCGATCCCGCGCTGGTGGCGCTGATCGACAATGCAGTGGCGCGGACTGCGGGGAATAGCGGGCCGATCATTGCCATAGCGCTCAACTATGGCGCGCAGGACGAGCTGGTGCGCATGGCGCAGACGCTGGCGCGCCGCGTGGCCGCCGGCGAGATCGCGGCGGAGGAGATCGGCCTCGCCGATGTGGATGCGGCGCTCTACACCGCAGACCTGCCGCCGCTGGACCTGATGATCCGCACCTCGGGCGAGCAGCGGCTCAGCAATTTCATGCTATGGCAGGCCGCCTATGCGGAGCTTTATTTCACGGACATGCTGTGGCCGGATTTCGACGGGCGGGCGCTGGCTGCCGCACTGGACGCCTTCCGCCTGAGGGACCGCCGTTTCGGCGGGCTGTGACAGGCATGTCGAGCGAGCTTCGCACCCGCGCCATCGTCGGCGTCGTGCTCATCCTCGTAGCGTTGGCGGCCCTGTTTTCGGGCGGCTTCCTTTTCTGGATGCTGCTGTCCGTGGCGGGCGTGCTGATGCAGGGGGAGTGGGGCGACCTGACCGGAGCCACGCCGGAGAACCGCAAGCTGGCGATGTTCGCCGTCTCGGTGCCGCTGGCGATCCTTTGCCCGGCGGCGGCCGGCGTGTCCTGGCTCGCCTTCACATTGATGGCGGCCGCCTTCTTCTTCGTCGCGCTGGTGGGCCGGTCGGTCAAGCTGGCGCTGGGCGTGCCCTATATCGTCGTGCCGGTGATGGCGCTGCTTTTCCTGCGCGAACAGGCGCCCAATCTTCAGGGGTTGCTGCTGACCCTCTGGGCGCTGGGCCTTGTTTGGGCGACCGACATCGGCGCTTATTTCGCCGGCCGGTCCATTGGCGGGCCGAAGCTGGCTCCGCGCGTCAGCCCGTCCAAGACCTGGGCCGGCCTTGGCGGTGGGGTGCTGGCGGCGCTGACCGTGGGTTTCCTGCTCTACCGGTTCGCGGACCTGCCGGTTCAGCTTGCCGCGGCAAGCGGCCTGCTGGCGGTCGCCGCGCAGCTGGGTGACCTGTTGGAAAGCTGGATGAAGCGCCGCGCAGGGGTGAAGGATAGCGGTACGCTGCTGCCCGGCCATGGTGGCGTGATGGATCGGTTGGACGGGGTGGTCGCCGCCGCGCCGCTGGCCGCGATCTGCTATATGATCCTGGTGCAATTGCCATGAAGAAGGTGTCGATCTTCGGCGCGACCGGATCGGTCGGCATGTCCACGCTGGACCTGATCCAGCGCGATCCGGACAGCTATAGCGTCGTTGCGCTGACCGCGCATGGCGATGTGGCGGGTCTGGCCGCCGCCGCGCGGCAGAGCAATGCCGTGATCGCGGTGATCGGGGACGAGACCCGCTATGACGCGCTGAAGGATGCGCTGCGCGGTTCCGGGACGGAGGCGGCGGCCGGCCAAGGCGCGTTGGTCGACGTGGCCGGTGCAGGCGCGGACTGGAGCATGGCCGCCATCGTCGGTTGTGCGGGGCTGCGCCCGACCATGGCGGCGTTGAAGGCGGGTGGCACGGTCGCGCTCGCCAACAAGGAATCGCTGGTGTCGGCGGGTGCGCTGATGATGGACGCGGTCGGTGCGTCGGGCGCGACGCTGCTGCCGGTCGACAGCGAACATAATGCCATATTCCAGTGCCTTGCGGGCAGTCGCATGGAAGATGTCGCAAGGATCACCCTGACCGCGAGCGGCGGCCCCTTCCGCACCCGCAGCCGGGAGGAGATGCGCGGCATCACCCCCGCGCAGGCCGTAGCCCATCCCAACTGGTCCATGGGCGCGAAGATCAGCGTCGACAGCGCGACGATGATGAACAAGGGGCTGGAACTGATAGAGGCGGCGCATCTCTTCCCGGTCGGGCTCGACCGGATCGAGATCCTCGTCCATCCGCAATCGGTCATCCACTCCATGGTCGAATATCGCGACCGCTCAACCCTGGCGCAGCTTGGCTCGCCCGACATGCGCATCCCCATCGCCCATGCGCTGGCCTGGCCCGATCGGATCGCCACCCCTTGCCAGCCGCTGGACCTCGCCCGGATCGGCCGCCTGGATTTCGAGGCGCCGGATGAGCATCGCTTCCCCGCGCTGCGGCTGACCCGGCAGGCGGCGGAGGCGGGCGGCGCCGCGCCCGCCATATTGAACGCCGCCAATGAGGTCGCCGTCGCCGCCTTCCTCAAAGGCGCCATAGGCTTCCTTGATATCGCCATGATTGTGGAGGATGTCCTGAACCGCTATAGCGCGCCTGTGCCCCGCCAGATCGACGATGTGCTGGAAGCGGATGCGCAGGCGCGTAATATGGCTGCACAAGTGATGGAAAGATTGACCGCTTGATCCAGAATCCCGGTTTCCTGTTGACCGTAGTCGCATTTGTGGCGGTCATCGGACCGCTCGTCTTCGTGCATGAGCTGGGCCATTATCTGGTGGGCCGCTGGTGCGGGGTGAAGGCGGAGGCCTTTTCCATCGGATTCGGCCCGGAAATCGCGGCCTGGGTGGACAGGCGCGGCACCCGCTGGCGCCTGGGGGCGCTGCCGCTGGGCGGCTATGTGCGTTTCAAGGGCGACATGAACGCGGCGAGCCAGACCGATCCCCGCTGGCTGGAAATGCCCGCCGCCGAACGGGCCGAGAGCTTCCCTGCCAAGCCGCTATGGCAGCGGGCGGCCATCGTCGCGGCCGGGCCGGCGATCAACTTCCTCTTCGCCATGGCGATCCTTGCAACCTTCGCCTTCGTCCATGGCGAGAGCCGTACCCCTGCGGTCGCCGGGCAGGTGCAGCCCGGCAGCGCGGCAGCGGCGGCTGGCATCGTTGCGGGCGACCGCATCGTCTCGCTCAACGGGCGGGAAATGACGACCTTCGACGATATTCGCCTGTTCGCGCAGATCCGCCCCGGCGAACCCGTCACCATCATGATCGACCGCCGGGGCAAGCTGTTCGAGAAGCAGGGCAAGGTCGGCGCGGTCGAGGAAGATGACGGCTTCGGCAACAAGTTCCGCATCGGACGGCTGGGCATCGCGCCGGGTGAGCCGGTGATCGAGCCCGTCAGCCTGGCCCGCGCGCCGGTCGTCGCCGTGGAGCGGACGGGTCAGATCATCCGCACCATGGTGGAGACGCTGGGCCAGATCGTGGGGGGCGGCCGATCGGTCAAGGAACTGGGTGGCCCGCTCAAGATCGCTGAGGTTTCCGGTCAGGCGGCGACGCTGGGGGTGGAGAGCTTCGTCTTCTTCATGGCGCTCATCTCGATTAACTTGGGGTTCATCAACCTCTTGCCAATCCCGATGCTGGATGGCGGGCATCTGCTGTTCTACGGGGTGGAGGCGATACAGCGGCGGCCGGTCAGTCCGCAGGTGCAGGAATGGGCCTATCGCTCGGGCCTGGCGGTCCTGCTGGCCATGATGGTGCTGGTAACATTCAACGATTTATCCTCTTTCGGCCTCTGGGATCGTCTGTCCGGCTTGATCGGCTGAGCCGTATCGGGCAGGAGGACGCGATTTGGCGCCGTCTTTCCGGATGTGAACGGAATGGGTCCGGCGTGAACGACATGTTGCTTTTTTGTAGAAGGTGGAGCGGGTGACAGCGATGATGAGCAGCAACAGGCAGCGCCCGGTCGTCGTGGCCCTGTTGGCGACGACGATGATCGCGGGCATGTCTGCGATCCCGGCGATGGCTCAAAATGCCCCGCCGGCTGCCGCGCCTGCGCCCGTTCCGGCAGTCGCTCCAGCGGCCGGAACCATCCGCACCATCTCCGTCACTGGCCAGCAGCGCCTGGAGCCGGATACGGTGCTGTCCTACACCAAGCTGCGGATCGGCCAGCCCTTCACCCAGGAATCGCTCGACCAGGCGCTGCGCGACCTTTACGAGACGGAGCTGTTCGCCGACGTCCAGATCCGCAACGACAATGGCGCGCTGACCGTCGAGGTTAAGGAAAACCCGGTCATCAACCGCATCGTCCTTGAAGGTAATAAGCGCCTCAAGGAAGACAAGATACGTCCCGAAATAAAACTGGCTCCGCGCCAGATCTATACCCGCTCGAAAGTGCGCGCCGACGTGGCCCGCATCATCGAGCTGTATCGCCGGCAGGGCCGCTTCGCCGCCACGGTCGAACCGAAGATGGTGCAGCTTGACCAGAACCGCGTCGACATCGTCTTCGAAATTTCCGAGGGGCCGAAATCCAAGGTCCGCCAGATCAACATCATCGGCAATGAGAAGTTCAAGGACGGCGAACTGCGCAGCCAGATGGTGACCAAGCAATCGCGCTGGTTCCGCATCTTCTCGTCGGGCACCAGCTACGATCCGGATCGTCTGGCCTATGACCAGCAGAAGCTGCGCCAGTTCTACCTGACCGAAGGCTATGCCGATTTCCGCGTGATCTCCGCCGTGGCGGAACTGACGCCGGACAAGCAGGACTTCATCATCACCTATGTGGTCGAGGAAGGGCAGCGCTACAAATTCGGCGATGTGAAGGTCAACAGCGACATTCGCGACCTGTCCGGCGATTCGCTGACCAAGATGCTGCCGATGAAGAAGGGCGACTGGTACAACGCCAAGCAGGTCGAGGACACGGTCGACACGCTGAGCGAAACGGCGGGCCTGTTCGGCTATGCCTTCGCGGACGTCCAGCCGGACTTCCAGCGCGACAAGGACACGCTGACGATGGGGATCGACTTCCGCATCGCCAATGCGCCGCGCGTCTATGTCGAGCGGGTCGACATCAACGGCAACACGCTGACCCAGGACAAGGTCGTGCGCCGCGAATTCCGCCTGGCGGAGGGCGATGCGTTCAACAGCTTCCTGGTCAAGCGGTCGAAGGACCGCATCAATTCGCTGGGCTTCTTCCAGGAAAAGCTGGACATCGAGCAGAAGCCGGGTTCCGCGCCGGACCGCATCGTCCTGGAAACCAATGTGCAGGAAAAATCGACCGGCGAATTGTCGCTTTCGGCCGGCTTCTCCTCGCTGGAGCGTTTCATCGTCGCGGCGTCGATCACCCAGCGCAACTTCCGCGGCAAGGGCCAGGAACTGCGCACCAGCGTCAATTATTCGGCTTATTCCAAGTCGGTGGAAGTGGGCTTCACCGAGCCCTATTTCATGGACAAGAATATCGCACTGGGCGGCGACATCTATCGCCGCGACCTCAACAGCTTCCGTTATCTGAACAATAACGACCGCGACACGACCTATGAACAGACGACCACCGGCTTCCAGCTTCGCGCGGGCGTGCCGATCACGGAATATATGTCGCTGGCGCTGCGTTACACGTTGAATCTGGACGACGTGACGCTCGACAAGGATACCTACTACTCCGATCCCGATGGCGCAGGTCCGCTGGGACTTCAGTGCGATCCGCTGCTGGCCGGACGCTATCTTTGCGACGCCATCGGCAAGCGGACGACGTCGTCGCTGGGCTATTCTCTGATCTACGATACCCGCGACAACCGCATTCGTCCGACACGGGGCCATAATGTCGTTCTCAGCCAGGATTTCGCTGGTCTGGGCGGCAGCGTCAAATATGTGCGCACGCGGTTGAACGGCTCCAAATATTGGCCTGTCGGCGGTGGGTTCATCTTCTCCGTCTCTGCGGAGGGCGGCTATATCCACAGCCTTGAAGGCGACCGCCGGGACGCTTCGAACGAGCTGGTCGACAAGGTTCGCCTGACGGATCGCTTCTTCCTGGGCAATCCGCAGATTCGCGGCTTCGATATTCGCGGCATCGGCCCGCGCGTGAAGCGCTATTACCTGCAGTCGCAGACCGATTCGAGCGGCAATACCACCTATGTGCGGGGCGAAGGGAACAATAATGTTTCCGACGACGCCCTGGGCGGCAAGATCTATTATCTGGCGCGGGCGGAAATGGAAATTCCGCTAGGCTCGGGTGCGCGTGAAATGGGCCTGCGTCCCTCGATTTTCGCGGACGTCGGTGCGGTTGCCGGATTGCGCAATCCCCGCACGACGAATTCGAACGGCATCTGCGCCGACAACACGACCGGTTCGCGCAGCGAGGCGGGGACTCCCGGCACGTGCGGGACCAACCAGACCCTCATCATCGGACCGTTCGAGGAGGAATATCTGGGCGATACGCTGAAACCGCGTGTCGCCGTGGGCTTCGGCGTCAACTGGAACTCGCCCTTCGGGCCGTTCCGCATCGACATCGCCAAGGCCCTGCTCAAGGAACCAGGGGACGACACTCAGCTCATTAGCTTCAACGTAGGGACTCAATTCTGATGAAGACGATTTTCAAGGCTGCGGCGCTGGTTCTCGCGCCGATGACCGCCATGGCGCTGACCAGTGTCCCGGCCGCTGCCCAATCGAAGACCGGCATCGCCGTCGTCGACCTGCAACGCGCCGTCGCCACCAGCTCGGCCTATTCGACCGCGCGCACGCAGATCCAGACCACCTACAAGGCGCAGATCGACGGCTTTACCGCACGCAAAAATGCGATCGACGCCGATCTCAAGGCCAAGGGCACGGCCCTGGAAGCCGCGATGAAGGCAGCCGGTGGCAAGCCGACCCCGGCGATCCAGACCCAATATGAGGCCTATCAGAAGGCCGGTCAGGACGGCCAGGCCGAACTGCAGCGCCTGGGTCAGCCGATCGCTCTCGCCAACGCCTATGTCGAGGAGCAGATTTCGGCCAAGCTGTCGGATGCGCTGAAGTCCGCGATGACCAAGGCGAAGGTCGACCTGATCCTGTCGCCCGACGCGACCGTGTCCTATCAGCCGACCGTCGACATCACCCAGTCGGTGGTGACCGAACTCAACGCGCTGGTGCCCAGCGTCGGCATCACCCCGCCAGCCGGCTGGCAGCCGGGCCGTCAGGGCCAGGCCGCGGCCGCTCCGGCCGCTGCTCCCGCCAATCCGTCGCAGCAGCCGACCTCGCGCTGATCGCTTGATGACGGTTCAGTCTGACAATGCTGCCGCCGCCATCGGCCCCATCGATATTCGTGGGGTGATGGCGGCGCTGCCGCACCGTTATCCGATGCTGCTCGTCGACCGCGTGATTTCGCTCGTGCCGAACAGCACGATTCACGCGGTCAAGGCGGTGTCGATCAACGAGGATTTCTTCCAGGGGCATTTCCCCGGCCGGCCGATCATGCCCGGCGTATTGATCGTCGAAGCCATGGCGCAGGCCGCTGGCGTGCTGACGGTCGAAACCATGGACCTTCGCGGTTCGGGCAAGCTCGTCTATTTCATGAGCATCGACGGGGCGAAGTTCCGCAATCCGGTAGAACCGGGCTGCCTGCTCGACCTGCATGTCGATCTGGTCCAGATTCGCGGCCGCGTCTGCAAGTTCACGGGCAAGGCGATGGTCGAGGGCAAGCTCTGCGCCGAGGCCAGTTTCGTCGCTATGATTGCCGACCCGCCGGTGGACTGAAACGCGGCGGTGATCCGGACTTTCCTGCCACTTCCTCCACAGCCGGAATGACGGGTCGACTGATACAGGGAACCGCCTGTTCTTCCCCTTGCTTTTGCGCGCATTCCCATGTAACCGCGCGCCTTCGCAGATTTTCGCATCCATGGCCGGTCGGAAACCGGCCCCTGAACGGAGCAGACCCATGAAGGCCGATACGCATCCCGATTACCACTTCATCACCGTCCAGATGACCGACGGCACGACGTTCCGCACCCGCTCGACCTGGGGCAAGGAAGGCGACACGCTGGCGCTCGACATCGATCCCAAGTCGCACCCGGCCTGGACCGGCGGCACCCGCCAGCTTGAGCAGGGCGGCCAGGTGGCACGCTTCAACAAGCGTTTCGGCGGCCTGACGCTGAAGAAGTAATCGGCCTTCAAGCGAAGGATAGGGAAGGGCGCCTCCTGGGGCGCCCTTTTTATTTGGCTGGTAGAGGCGGGTTTTCGCCAGAAGCGGACATTGACGCTTGCCCCCCTTAAGGGGAGGGGCGTGCCTCACGCGCAGTCTCAGCCTATGGGCACTTCCCCATCCCACCCTTCAAACGAGTTACATGCCCCGTTTGAACCTGAAGGGAAGGGGCTTAATGGTGGCTAATCATCCCTATCAGCCATCCCGGGCATCATCCCGCCGCCATGCGATCCTCGTCCAGGAATGCGGCGACATCATCAAGCACGACATCCTTCGACAGGAAGGTCTGCCCGATTCCCCGCGCCAGCAGGAAGGGCAGGGTGCCTGCCGCCATCTTCTTGTCGTGCAGCATATGCGCGACCAGCGCCGCGCCGCCCGCCTTCACATGCGCGCTGGCGAGGTCGTGCGGCAGGCCGACGGCTTTCAGATGCGCCGTCACCCGCTCCGCATCCTCCGCCGGGCACAGGCCGCGCCGCGCCGAATAGCGGAAGGCAAGAGCCATCCCCGCCGCGACGCCCTCGCCATGGAGCAGAAGATCCGAAAAGCCGGTGTCCGCCTCCAGCGCATGGCCGAAGGTATGGCCAAGGTTCAGCAAGGCCCGCCGTCCGGATGTCTCCCGCTCGTCATCGGCAACAATGGCCGCCTTGGCGGCCACGCTGCGCTCGATGGCATATTCGCGCGCCTGGACGTCGCCGGACAGCAGCCTGTGCCCTTCCGCCTCGCACCAGGCGAAAAAGGCGGGATCGTCGATCAGGCCATATTTCACCACCTCGGCATAACCGGCCCGCGTCTCCCGCGCCGGCAGCGTGTCGAGCGTCGAGGGATCGATCAGCACCAGCGAGGGCTGGTAGAAGCTGCCGACCAGATTCTTGCCCGCCTTCGCATTGATCGCGGTCTTTCCGCCGACGGAACTGTCCACCTGCGCCAGCAATGTCGTGGGCACCTGGATGAAATGGCAGCCGCGTTTCAGGATCGAGGCGGCAAAGCCCACCAGATCGCCGATCACCCCGCCGCCGAGCGCCACCACATGGTCGCCGCGCTCTATCTCCAGCGCCAGCAGCGCATCGAGCAGCTCTTCAAGGTGGCGCCAGCTCTTGGTCTGCTCTCCCGGTGGCAGGACCACCGCTTCGACCGCCACATTGGCGGCCCGCAGGCTTGCTTCCAGGCGGGGCAGTTGCGCGGCGGCGACATGCCGATCGGTCACCACCACCAACCGTCCCTTGCGCGCATAGCCTGCCAGATGCGTTGCCGCCCGGTCCAGCACGCCCTGTTCGATCAGAATGTCGTAGCTGCGCGAATCCAGCGCGACGCGGACTATGGCCATTGGGAAAGCTGCTCCATGATGCTGTCGACCGCCACGTCATGCGGCGCGGCGGCGCTTTTCACATGAATGGGGCAGAGTGCGTAAACCGGATTGCGGATCGCGGCCAGCTCGGTCAGCACGACGCGCGGGTCCTTGCCCTTCAGCAGCGGCCGTCCCTCGCGCCGCGACACCCGGTCGACCAGCGTGTCGATGTCGGCGTTCAGCCAGATCGCCAGCGCATGCTCCAGGATAAGCGCCCGCGTCTCTTCCTGCATGAAGGCGCCCCCGCCGGTCGCGATGACCTTGGGCTCCCCATCCATCAGCCGGGCGATCACCCGCCGTTCGCCATCGCGGAAATAGGCCTCGCCATAGCGTTCGAACATTTCGGTGATCGTCATGCCCGCGGCCTTTTCGATCTCCTCGTCCGCATCGACGAAGCCCACGCCGAGCCGCGCCGCCAGCCGACGCCCGACGGTCGATTTGCCCACGCCCATCATGCCCACCAGGACGATTGGGCCGCGCTTCGCTTGCGCATTGGCGGATTTGCTGTTTCGCTGCATGGCGAGCGGGGCTATACATCCCCGCGTCGACAAGGCAAATCGCAACTTTCCTTCAGCTTTGACCCAGCCAGAATAGCCAGCCAGAACAGGACTCATGAAGCGCAACCGTTCCTACAGCAGTTTTGAGGGCAGCTCCCGGCGCCGCAAGACGTCCCTGCCGATCATCCCCATCATTGCGGTCCTTGTGCTGGCGGGGATTATCGCCCTGCTCTGGTCGCGCGGCGGCGAAAAGCCGCAGGCCCGCGTGGAAAAGGTCATTCCCGCCGAAAAGCTGGGCCAGTAAACGGCATGGCGCAACGGCGGGTGAATGCGAAATGGGCGCTGGGCACGCTTGCGCTCGCTCTGGCGCTGCCGGTGGTGGCGCAGGAGACGCCCGAATCGCTCCTGCCGCCCGGCTTCGGCGATGCGCCCGAAGCGCCGCAACCCGGCACGCAGCCGCCGCGCCCCGCACCGGGCACGCCCG
>NZ_LXYF01000065.1:0-32830 GCF_002894065.1 Sphingobium sp. SA916 | reverse complement strand
CTTGGGCGACGTAAGGAGCTTGGGCGACGTAAGGAGCTTGGGCGACGTAAGGAGCTTGGGCGACGTAAGGAGCTTGGGCGACGTAAGGAGCTTGGGCGACGTAAGGAGCCTGGGCGGAGTTGGATGAAGGGGGCGGGCCTGTGGCCCGCGCGATCCGTTGGATCGCATCCCCCTCACCCAGCTACGACTAGGCAGCAAGCTGCCAAGTCTGCGCAGCCCTCTCCCTTGAGGGAGAGGGATAATGGGGTTTGCTGACTGCCGTTGGTTGTCGTTTTGGGCTTTCGGCGGCGGTTATGGGCGGACGTCCCACCGGATGAGATCGACCTCGCCCCCTCCCCCCACCGTCAGTTCGCCGAAGGCGCCGGTGCGGAGTTTGAGGTCGGCGAGCGGCAGGCCTAGCGCAAGGAGCGCGAAGCGGGCGGCGCCGTTGCTGGTGATGAGGAGGTCGGCGCCCTCCCCTGCTTGCGCGAACCATTGCTTCCAGGCGGCGATGCGCGGTTCGGCGTCGACTTTCCAGTCCTTGGGGGGGATGCCCTGTTCGTCCCAGGCGGCTAGGGCCTGGGGGCCGAGGCGGGTCAGGACCTGCGCTTCGGGTTGGCCTTCGTCGGGGCCGTGGTCGATCTCGTTGAGCCAGGGAAGGGAGCCGTCGCTGGCGTGGCCGGTGGCGGCGGCGATGCTGGCGGCGGTCTGCCGGGCGCGGAGGAGCGGGCTGCTGTGGAGGCGGCGGATCGGCAAGTTCTGCGCCGCGAACCAGACGCCGAGGCGGTCGGCCTGGGCATGGCCGCTTTCCACCAGCGGAATGTCGGTGCGCGCGCCGATGCGGCGGGCCTGCGCGCTGCTTTCGAAGGTGTTGCCGTGGCGGATGATGAAGATGCGGCGCATGGACTGATGATGTTTCCCGACTTCGCTCGAAACGAACGGAAGATGTTGAGGATCAGGGGGTGGGGTCGCCATGGGCGGCGATCAGCGCCTCGACACGGGCGATGTCGGCTTCGGTGTCGATGCCGGAGCTGTCGAAGACCGGCGGGGATACCGGGACGGTGGTGATGGGGATGCCGAGTTCGAGCAGGCGGAGCTGTTCGAGGCCTTCCAGATTTTCGAGCGCCGTGGGGGGCGTGGCTTCGAAGCGGGTAAGGGCTGCGAGCGTGTAGCCGTAGAGGCCGACATGGCGCCAGACTGGGGAAAGCGGCTGGCTTTGGCGCAGGGCGTCCTCATTGCGGATGGCGGGGATGATGGTCTTCGAGAACCAGAGGGCGCGGCCGTCGGGCGCGCGGGCGCAGGTGGTGCCGCTGAAGGGCGAGCGGGTCTTGTGGTCGCGCAGGGCGTCGAGCGCGGGCCAGTCGAGGGCGATGACGGGGGTGGCGACCTGTGCGCCGGATTCCAGCGCGGCGATGACGGCGCGGAGGGCGTCCTGGGGCTGGAAGGGGCTGTCGCCCTGGAGGTTGACGATGAAGCGGGGTTGGCTGTCGCACTGGCGGGCGGCGGCGAGGGCGCGGCCGGAACCGGTGGCGATGGCGCTGTCGGTCAGGGCGGCGTCGCAGCCCGCGGCGCGGGCGTGGGCGGCGATTTCCTCGTCGTCGGTGGCGACGAGCAGCTGGACGTCGGAGAGGCCGGTCGTGGCGGCGCGGGCCATGGCGATGGTCCGGTGCAGCAGCGTGCGGCCTGCGATCAGGCGCAGCGGCTTGCGCGGGAGGCGGGAGGAGCCGGCGCGGGCGGGGATGACGATGAGGGTGGGCGGGGTCATTTCAGGAGCAATGCCGTTGAGGAGCTGCGTGAAGGGGCATGTGCGGAAAGGCGGTCAGGGGGCGGGACCGGGCTGGGTGGACGGATCGGGATGGGGGACGGATCGGGATGGGGAACATGGCCAGGAGCGGACGCGGGGTGTTGCCCTCCCCTTCAAGGGTGGGGGCGTGCCCCACGCGCAAACTCAGCCTGTAGAGGCACGCCCCCACCCCAACCCCTCCCCTGAAGGGGAGGGGCTTAATGGCGGCTTTCCACCCAAATCGATCAGGCTGAAGAACCCCGAATTTGCCCGCCCCGGCTTCCGCCTTTGCGGGAGTGCGGTCGTCCCTGGGGCGAATGGCGCTCAGGCGACGCCCGCGTGGAGGAGGTCGTGCATGTGGAGCGCGCCGACCAGGCGGTCCTTTTCGCAGACGAAGAGGAGCGTGATATTATGGTCGTGCATCAGGCGGAGCGCTTCGGAAGCCAGTTCTTCCGGGCCGACCGACACGGGCCTGACCGTCATGTAGCGGCCGACCGGCTCGTTCATGTGGCGGGTGCCGGTGACGGTGCGGCGCAGGTCGCCGTCGGTGAAGGCGCCGATCAGTTCGCCCTTGCCGTTGACCACCGCCGTGCCGCCAAGCCGGGCGCGGGTCATTTCGATGGTGGCGTCGAGCAGCGAGGCGTCCTCCTCCACGCGGGGCACGTCGCCGCCCGAGGCCATGAGTTCGCGCACCTTGACGAGCTGCGCGCCGAGCCGGCCATTGGGATGGAATTTATGGAAGTCGTCCGCCGAGAAGCCGCGCATTTCCATGAGCGCGATGGCGAGCGCGTCCCCGAAGGCCATCTGGATCGTGGTGGAGGTGGTGGGCGCGAGCGAATTGGGGCACGCTTCCTTCACGTCGGGCATCAGGATGCAGATGTCGGACGCCGCCGCGACCGTGCTGCGCTTGCGCGCGGTCATGCCCAGCAGGGGGATGGCGAAGCGCTTGCAATATTGGATGATCGGGCCGAGTTCGTTGGATTCGCCCGAATGGGACAGCATCAGCACGACGTCGTCCGGCGTGACCATGCCCAGGTCGCCATGGCCCGCGTCGGCGGGGTGCAGGAAGATGGCGGGCGTGCCGGTCGAGGTGAGCGTCGCCGTCATCTTGCGCGCGACGATGCCGCTCTTGCCCATGCCGGTGACGATCAGGCGGCCGCGCACATTCATGATGATGCCGACCAGCCGCAGGAAGGTCGCCGAAAATTCCCGGTCGTTGAACTGGTTTTCGAGAGCGCTCAGCCCTTCGGCCGCGATGGACAATGTCCGGCGCGCGGTTTCCGCAATGCGCCCGCCTGAGCCGAATGGCACGATCTTCGTTACTGTCGACACGCGTAAGCCCTTTTTTCCACCGCCGCCGCCGGCTTTTTCCGACTGACGACAGCGGCGACGATCCACCGTCCCAGGGTGTTCCGTCCTTACCTCGTTCCGCGACCCGACCGGTCGAAACGACCGGCACCCGGCTGCCGGGGATAAGCGTCTTCCCCTAGTATTGGCAATCGATTTCGCAAGCGCGAATGATGATTTCCGCGCCATTAACGCCACAATGGATGAAAAAGCGATGAACCGCCGAATAATATCGGCGGATGGCGGAACCTTTTACGAGGGAAGCGGTTGTGGGGCGCCGTGCTGCATTGCGCCACGGTCAGGGGATAAACCTGTAAAGGACGCCGTTTATGCGCCTGCCGCCCCACCATGATAGGCGCGGTACCAGTCGACGAAGCGGGGCACCCCCAGTTCGATCCCGGTGGTCGGCGCGAAGCCGATGTCCTGCGCGATGGCGCTGATGTCCGCGAAGGTCGCCGGCACGTCGCCCGGCTGCATCGGCTGGAAGTCGATCTCCGCCTTGCGGCCGCAGGCTTCCTCCAGGACGGAGATGAGGTGCATCAACTCCTCGGGGCGGTTGTTGCCGATATTGTAGAGCCGGTGGGGCGAGCGGCTGCCCCCCGCCTTGGGCGCGCCGTCATCTTCCGGCGCATGGTCGAGGCAGCCGATCACGCCGCTGACGATGTCGTCTATATAGGTGAAGTCGCGCTGCATCCGGCCGTGGTTGAAGACGGGGATCGGCTGGCCCGAGAGGATTTTCGAGGTGAAGATCCACATCGCCATGTCGGGGCGGCCCCAGGGGCCGTAGACGGTGAAGAATCGCAGGCCCGTCATGGGAATGCGGAAGAGATGGGCGTAGGTCTCGCTCATCAGCTCGTCGGCGCGCTTGGTCGCGGCATAGAGCGAGACGGGGTGGTCGGCGCGGTCCTCGACCCGGAAGGGCAGCGTGTCGTTGCCGCCATAGACCGAGGAGGAAGAGGCGTAGACCAGATGCCGCACCCGCCTTTCCCGCGCCACTTCCAGCATGTTGACATGGCCCGCGAGGTTGGAGCGGACATAGGCGTGCGGGTTGATCAGCGAATAGCGCACGCCCGCCTGCGCGCCCAGATGGACGATCGCGTCGACGGGATGGTCGTGCAGCGCCGCCTGGAGCGCGTCCATGTCGGCGAAGTCCAGCTCCGCGAAGGTGAACAGGCCGCCATGGCGATCGTGCAGGGCGGCGATCCGGTCCCGCTTCAGCGAGACGGGGTAATAGTCGTTCATATTGTCGATGCCGAAGACGGCCCGGCCTTCGGACAGAAGACGGTCCGCGACGGCCATGCCGATGAAGCCGGCGGCGCCGGTCACGAGGATTGTCATGGGCTGCGGGTTCCTGTCCTTGCCTTGGCGCTGGAGTCTTTCACAGACAATCCGGGAGGCGATGTAAAGGGCTTTCCCCAGAAGCTCCGTGTTAGTCCCTAAAAATTGCCGGGTTGGGATGCGGATGGGCTGGCGGAAATGGGTGGTTTCCTGCCATCAAGCCCCTCCCCTTCAGGGTCAAACGAGGCACGTGACTCGTTTGAAGGGTTGGGGTGGGGGGAGTGCCTCTACAGGCTGAGTTTGCGCGTGGGGCACGCCCCCACCCCTCGGTCCCCTCCCCTGAAGGGGAGGGGAAGCATTGTCGTCCGGTAGCCCCGGCCAGATGGGATATTGCATGAGGGTGGGACTGCATAAGGGCGGGACTGGGACCGGCCCTTGCAGACGCACGACTTGCCTGGATCGAGCCCAGATGATCCAGAACCACTATTCAGGTCCGCCTTCGGCAAGCTAGACCATCCCTTTTCCCGGGGGATGGATTGCCGATCCTTGTCGAAATCGCCGGATGGCTGGGCGCGTTGCTGGTGTTGGGCGCCTATCTGCTCGTGTCGAGCGGGCATGTGTCCGGCAAGTCGGCCCTGTTCCAAGGGATGAACGCCCTGGGTTCGACGCTGTTCATCCTCAACACATGGTGGCACGGCGCCATCCCCTCCATGGTGCTCAACATCATCTGGCTCGGCATAGGCGCGATCGCGTTGATGCGCATCGCCCGCCAATAGCCCTCATTTCAAAAACCCAAGAAAGGCTGGGGTGGCAGGCCATGTTCTCTTTGGCTACCAGCATGGTGGAGATGAAGAAAGCGCTGATCGTCCGACATGTGCCGCGGGAGGGAGCGGCAGGCTATCTCCAGCCGATCGAGGCCGCGGGCTATGCGATCGAACGGATCGACGTCGCCAGCCCCGACTTTGCCGATGTCGACCTCTGCACCCCGGACCTGTTGATCATGATGGGCGGCCCGATGGGCGTCTATGAGCAGGACCTGCACCCCTGGATTCCGCTCCAGATCGAAAAGCTGTCCGCCCGGCTGGAGCAGGACCTGCCGACCCTTGGCGTCTGCCTGGGCAGCCAGATGATCGCCGCAGCGCTCGGCGCGCCCGTCTATCCTGGCGGGCGGATGGAGTTGGGATTCGCGCCGGTCATGCTGAACGAGGCGGGCGCGGCATCCCCGCTGCGCCATCTGGACGGCGTGCCCGTCCTCCACTGGCACAGCGACACTTTCGACATGCCGACCGGGGTCGAGCTGCTGGCGTCGACCGAAAACTATGCCCATCAGGCCTTTCGCCGCGGCCCCAACCTGCTGGCGTTGCAGTTCCACGCGGAAATGGGCGAAGACCCGCGTTTCGAGGATTGGCTCACGCATTTCTGGGCCGATCTCGACATAGCGAAGCAATGCGGCACTGCCCTTCGGCAGGACCATGCCGACCATGGCCCCGCAGCCGTCGCTGCCGGGCGCGCGATGATCGGCGAGTGGTTGAGCGGAATCGGGAACCAGGACCGATCGGCATTCAGGCCATGACGGCCTGCAAATGAGAGCGCGCGGCCTGCATAGGATTGAACGCAGCGCGCCCTAAAATTCGACTTCCAGTTCCTCGACCTCATCCTTCTCCCCGCGGGCGGCGTCGATCCACTCGCGCATCAGGTCCCAGTCGTTGCTCCAGTTGCAATAGGCGGCCGACCGCCCGGACAGCGCCACGGCATAGGTCAGGAAACGCTGCGCCACGGGGGCGAACATCGCATCGGCCACGGTCGGCCTTTCCCCGAACAGCCAGGGTCCGCCATAGGCGCCGAGGCATTCGGTCCAGATTTCCTCGATCCGCTCGATGTCCTGCTTGGCCCCGGAAAAGACCGGGAACTTTTCGTGCCGCACCTTCAGGTTCATGGGCAGGGCCGAGCGCAGGTTGATGAAGCCGGAGTGGATTTCGCCCGAAACCGAACGGCAGTGCGCCCGCGCGATCCGCTCCGCGGGATAAAGGCCGGCGTGCGGATAGAGTTCATGCAGATATTCCGCAATGGCGAGCGTATCCCACACGCCCGCCCCCTCATGGGTCAGGCGGGGCACCAGCACGGACGGCGACAGAAGCAGCAATTCCGCCCGGTTTTCGGGATCGTCGAGCGCAATCGTCTTTTCCACGACCTTCAGCCCGGCCATGCGGCACAACAGCCATCCGCGCAGGGACCAGGACGAATAAGTCTTGCTGGAAATGGTGAGTTCGGCGTCGGCCATGGCGTTCCTCCCGCTTCATCCCTATGTTTCATCAATCATGATGCGGTGCAATATGCAAAACCTGTATAACGGTCCGGCATGGGACCGAATCGGCACCGAAAGAGCTTAGGACGCGTTTGAGCAAGATGATGATGCTATATAGCGGCTATCAGGCCTGGAACGACATGATGGCCCCTGCGCGCTTCGGTGCTCAGATCGCTCTCTCCTTCAAGGACAAGATGGGACCGGTGGCGGATTGGGCCATGCCCCGCCGCATGTTCGCGCTGATGGACGTGTTCCAGGGCGCGAAGCTGACGCATCGCCGGCCGGCCTATGGCATAACGGAGGTGCATAGCGGCAATGCGGTGGTCGCCGTGCGGGAAGAGGTGGCGCTGGACCTGCCCTTCGGCAACCTGCTGCACTTCGCGAAGGACGATGTCGAAACGCCGCAGCCCAGGGTGCTGGTGGTTGCCCCCATGTCGGGCCATTTCTCGACCCTGCTGCGCAACACCGTCCAGACGCTGCTGCGCGACCATGACGTGTACATCACCGACTGGAAGAACGCCCGGGACGTGCCGCTGAGCGCCGGGCGCTTCGGATTCGACGATTATGTCGACTACATCATGACCTTCATGCAGGAAATCGGGCCGGGATCGCATCTGGTTTCGGTGTGCCAGCCCTGCGTGCCCGCCATGGCGGCGGTGTCGATCATGTCGGAGGACAAGGACCCGGCGACGCCGCGCTCCATGACGCTGATGGGCGGGCCGATCGACACGCGCGCCGCGCCCACGGTCGTCAACGAACTGGCCAATGAGCAGTCGATCAAATGGTTCGAGGAAAATCTGATCAGCCTGGTGCCGATGCGCTATGCCGGGCGCGGCCGGCGGGTCTATCCCGGCTTCCTCCAGCTTTCCGCCTTCATGTCGATGAACATGGACCGGCATGGCGCCGCGCACCGCGAGCTTTACCAGCTGCTGGCCGACGGCAGGCAGGTCGAGGCGGACAAGATAAAGACCTTTTACGAGGAATATTTCGCCGTGCTCGACATGACGGCGGAATTTTATCTGGAAACGGTGGACAAGGTGTTCCAGCGGACGCTGCTGGCCAAGGGCGAACTCACCTATCGCGGGCGGAAGGTCAATCCGGGCGCCATCCACAAGACGGCGCTGCTGACGGTCGAAGGGGAAAAGGACGACGTCTGCGCCGTGGGCCAGACCGCGGCCGCCCATGCGCTCTGCACGGGCCTGCGCCCGCATCTGAAACGCCATCACCTGCAGCCGGGCGTCGGCCATTATGGCGTCTTTTCCGGCAGCAAATGGGAAAAGCAGGTCTATCCGCAGGTGCGGAACATGATCCTGGCGATGAACGCGGGTTAGCCTTTCCCTAATCATTGGCGGATATGGCCGGGGCATGGACATGGCTTCCCATCCCGCAATGGCGCATGCGCGCGCCTATGCGCCGGTGCAGCGGGCGCGCTGGGCCGCGCTGGCGGACGCGGCGGCGGAGGCCAATGCCTTCTACATGCCCGACATGCTGTGTGCGGCGCTGGACCATCTGGCGGGCTGCACCGCCGTGCGCATGCTGGAGGCGCAGCGGGACGGGGAACTGATCGGGCTGATGCCCGTGGTCGTCGCGGCGCGGCATGGGCGGTTGCCGCTGCGCTGCGTCACCAACTGGATGCACGATCATTGCTTCTTTGGCGCGCCGCTGATCCGGCGGGGCGAGGAAGTGGCGGCGTGGCGGGGACTGCTGGAGCAGCTGGACGAGGCGGACTGGGCGCCGGGCTTCCTGCATCTGCGGGGGCTGGACGCGGCGGGGGCGAATGCGGCGGCGCTGGAGGCGCTGTGCGTCGAGCAGCGGCGCGGGCGGCGGGAGGTGCATCGGTACGACCGGGCGATGCTGCGGTCGGAACTGGACGCGGACGCCTATTGGGAAACCAATGTGCGGGCCAAGAAGCGCAAGGAATTGCGGCGCCTGCAGAAGCGGCTGGCCGAACTGGGCACGGTGGAGAGCCGGCTGCTGGTCGACGGGGCGGAGCTGGCCGCGTGGTGCGGGGAATTTCTGGCGCTGGAGACCGCGGGCTGGAAGGGGGCGGAAGGATCGGCGCTGGCCTGCAGGGATGAGGATGCGGCTTTCTTCCGGGCGGCCTGCGCGGCGGCTTTCGAGAACGGGCGGCTGCATTTCCTGCGCATGGACCTGGATGGGCGGGCGATCGCGATGCTGGTCAATTTCCGGCATGGCGAAGGGGCCTTTTCGTTCAAGATCGCCTTTGACGAGGCGCTGGGGCGCTTTTCGCCGGGGGTGCTGATCGAGATCGCCAATTTGCAGGCGGTGCTGGGCGATCCCGCCATCGGCTGGATGGATAGCTGCGCGGCGGCGGACCATCCGATGATCGACAGCCTGTGGGGCGAGCGGCGGACGATCACGCAATATCGCATCGCGCTGCGGGGCGCCGGGCGAAGCGTCGCCTTTGCGCTGGCCAATGGCGTCGAGGCGCTGGGGCAGAGGTTGAAGGGGCAGATATGAACGCGGTGAGCGCCATCGAGGCGGCGGTGTTTCCGGAAGAGGCGCGGGCGGCCTTCGCGGCGGCTTATCCGGACAGGGCGGCGAAGTTGAGCCATGGGCTGGCGGGGCATGCACTGCTGACGCTGGAGGCTCTGGCCGGGCTGGCGGAGCGGATGCCCGCTGCTTCGGTCGAGTATAATCTGGGGAAGCTGCCTTTGGGGGTGCGGGCGGAGGATACGCCGTCCAACGGGCTGACGCTGGGCGAGACGATCCGGACGATCGAGACCAACGGCAGTTGGGCGGTGCTGAAGAATGTCGAGCGGGACGCGGCCTATGGCGCGCTGCTCGACCGGGCGCTGGCGGAACTGGCGCCGCTGGTGGAGCGGGAGACCGGGCCGATGCTGCATCGGGAGGCGTTCATCTTCCTGTCCTCGCCCGGCAGCGTGACGCCGTTCCACATGGACCCGGAGCATAATATCCTGCTCCAGATCCGGGGCGAGAAGACGATGACGGTCTTTCCGGCGGGCGACGAGGAACTGGTGCCGGCGGTGCAGAGCGAGGCGTTCCATGCGGGCGGGCATCGCAATCTGGACTGGCGGGACGGGTTTCGCGAGCGGGGCATGGCGGTGACGCTGTTGCCGGGCGATGCGATCCATGTCCCGGTCAAGGCGCCGCATTTCGTGGAGAATGGCCCTGTCGTTTCGGTCAGCCTGTCGGTGACGTGGCGGTCGGAGCGGAGCGTGGCGGAGGGCGAGTTGCACAGCCTGAACGCGCTGCTGCGGCGGCGCGGGCTGCCGGTCGGGCGGATCGGGGCGCGGCCGGAGGCGCAGGGCGCGCGGCGGATCGCCTATCGGATCATGCGGAAGCTGGGCGTCTGAGGATTTTGCGCAAGGCTGCTTCGGCTTCGAGGCGGGGGCTGAAGCGGTCGACCTGCCACCATTCAAGGGCTTCCTCGCGGGTGGCGAGGCTCTGCTTGTAGCGGTCCTTGCCCGCGAGCAGCGAGTAGAGCGCGAGGCCGCGTTCCGCATAATGGGCGACGGCGGCGGCGTGGCAGAGCAGGCCGGGCTTGTCCTTCGGGGCGCGGGGGGCGGCGAAGGCGGACTGGTAGTTCATCGCTGTGCCGTCGTGAAGGACGTTGAGGAGCAGGCCGACGGTTCCGCCGCTGTCGGTCAGGCGCAGCAGTTCGACCTTTTCGTCGCGGTTTGCGAGGGTGGCGGCGAAGCGGCGGAAGGCGGGGTCGTCCCAGGCATTGTCGGCGTGGCGGCCGGTGTTGAGGGACCGCATTTCGTCCAGCCATGGGACGATGTCCGCTGGGGCGGCTTTGGCGATGGCCGGGAGCGCGCCGCCATGGTCCTTGAGGGCGCGGCGGATCTGGGCGCGGCTGTTGGAACTGAGCAGCGACAGATAGTCGGCGGCGCGGACGGCGGCGAGGTCGACCTGATAGACCGGGGAGCGGTCGAGGCGGGTCTTGCGGCGGGCGGGGATTGTCAGGAGCGGCGAGTCGGGGGCGATGCCGTCCAGGCGGAGGGTGCGCCAGTCGTTGCGGTTTTGCAGGGCCTGGAGGACGGCCCGTGTCGCCTCCCCTTCCCTGCCCTTTGCGGCGAGCAGGCCGTTATATTCGATGAAGGGGCGGTCGGCGCCGGGGTGGCCGGACTGGTTGAGCGACAGAGTGGCGCTGCGGCCCAGCAGGCGGGGTTGCAGGGCATGGCCGAAGAGGGCGAGCGCGACGTCCTGACCCTGCGCGTCGGTGACGGCGAGCAGTTCGGGGCGGACGGCGTAGCTTTCCAGCCAGGCGCCGATCCAGGTCCAGCCGAGGAAGAAGCTGGCGGCGGCGCGGGACTCCAGCGCCTGCCAGCGGGGGGCGAGGCTCGCGAGGTCGGGCAGGCGGGTGAAGTGGGCGGTGAGGGCCATTGCGAGGCCCCTTTTGGCAGAGCGGCGGTGGGGGTCAAGCTTGCAGCACCTCAAGCTGTATGGGCAGGTGGGGAAGGTGGGGAATGGCCAATCCAAGACATTCCCCTCCCGCAGGCGGGAGGGGTTAGGGGTGGGCGCGAGCGAAGCGAGCTTCTGACTTAGCCGTTGCAAAACAGCGCAGATGTCGCGCCAGCCCACCCCCTAGCCCCCTCCCGCCTGCGGGAGGGGGAATGTCCGCAATCCACCCAAACCGGTCGGGACCATCACAATTCGCGGCGCAATGCGGGGTCGACCGAGCCATCGGGGCGGACGCCCGCGCGTTTGAGGTCGCGGCCCATTTTCCCCGTCAGGAAGCGAAACCACATCACGAAATCGGCCCGCAGCGACCAGAAGGGATAGCGGAAGGTCGCGGGGCGGTTATGTTCGATCAGGCTGTGGCCGATCCAGGCGAAGCCATAGCCGGCGAGGGGCACGGCGGGGATCATCCACCAGCTTCCCGCGACCGGCAGCGCGGCGACCAGCAGCACGACCAGGCTGGTGCCGGCATAGTGCATCGCCCGCGTGCCCGCATGGGCATGTTCCTGGAGATAATAGGGCCAAAAGTCGCGGAACGCCGCCGTCTTGTCGTCCATCGCATCCCCTCCTGCCTGTGTCCGCAAGCCTATCGGGAAACGGGATGGAAGTTAAGATGGATGCGTCAGGCCGTGTGCCGATCGGGGGCGAACAGGAAATAATCATAGGCCGCCCGCGCCGCTTCGGCCATGATGCGGTCGCGCAGTTCATGGCCCATATGGTCCTTCATCACGAAGACCGAGATGACGAACATGCGGCCATCGGGCAGCGTGACGATGCCCGCGTCGTTGCCGAGGCCGTTCAGCGTCCCCGTCTTGTGCGCGATGCGGGTGCCCGGCGGCAGCATGGCGCGCAGCCGGGCCTTGCCGGTCTTGCAGCGTTCCATGACCGACAGCATCAGCGCGGTCGTCTGGGGCCGCAGCACCCTGCCCAGGCGGATCGCGGCGAGCAGGTCGTCCATCGCCCGCGGCGTGGCGGTGTCGCGCGGGTCGGCGGCGAAGCCGATATTGGGCATGTCGCGGGCGTCGCGCTGGCTGGCGGAGAGGCCGGATTCCATCGCGGCTTCATCGCCGAAGCCAATGCCCGTCACCTTGGCGCGGGCGAGCAGGTCGCGGGTGTTGCTGTCGACGCGCAGCCCCCTGATCCCGGCGGCGCGGACCCAGTCGTTGACCGCCTGCGGCCCGCCGGCGCGGGCGACGAGGGCGTCGGTCGCCTCATTGTCGCTGAGCGTCAGGCTCATGTCGATCAGGGTGCGCACCGGCAGCGGGCGGCCGAGGCGCATGAGCGGTTCGTCGAGGCTGAGGCTGCCCGCGTCCAGCAGCGAGAGGATCTTGGCCGTGACCGCCACCTTGTAGGTGCTGGCCATCGGGAACAGCGTGTCGCCATTATAGGCGAGCGTCTCCCCAGTGCCGAGGTCGCGCACGGCGATGCCGACCGTGCCGTCGGTCAGCGTGGCGAAACGGGCGAATTCGGCCATCAGGCGGGATTCGGCGCTGTGCTGGACCGGATTGGGCGTCGGGCCGAAGGCGTCGGCGGTGGGCAGCGGAGCCAGGAACAGGCCCAGAAAGGCGATCAGCTTGGTACGAAGGCGCGGCATGCCGCCTGTTTCCCCGATTTGCCGGAGAAGGGCAAGCACTGTTGACAGCGGATCGGCGCGGGGTTCATCACGCCGGGCCATGAGCGATACGATCAAGCTGGACGAGAGCTGGCGCGCACCGCTGCTGCGGGAATTCGAGAGCCCCTATATGCAGGGGCTGAAGCGCTTCCTTCAGGAGGAGAAGGCGCAGGGCAAGCGCATCTTCCCCAAGGGCAGCGAATATTTCCGGGCGCTGGACCTGACGCCGCTGGACAGGGTGAAGGTGGTGGTGCTGGGGCAGGACCCCTATCATGGCGAGGGACAGGCGCATGGCCTGTGCTTTTCGGTGAAGCCGGGGGTGCGGACGCCGCCGTCGCTGGTCAATATCTACAAGGAATTGCAGAGCGACCTGGGCCTGCCGCCGCCGCGCCACGGTTTCCTGGAGCATTGGGCGCGGCAGGGCGTGCTGCTGCTGAACAGCGTGCTGACGGTGGAGATGGGCAAGGCGGCGTCGCACCAGAAGCGCGGCTGGGAACAGTTTACCGACGCGATCATCCGGCTGGTCAACCAGCAGGGCGAGCCGGTCGTGTTCCTGCTGTGGGGCAGCTATGCCCAGCGCAAGGCGGAATTCGTCGACCGGAGCCGGCATCTGGTGCTGAAGGCGGCGCACCCCTCCCCCCTTTCGGCGCATAACGGGTTCCTGGGGTGCCGGCATTTTTCGCAGGCCAACGCCTTTCTGGAGGAGAAGGGGCGCGGGGCGATCGACTGGGGATTGCCGGAGACGGTGGCGGCATGAATTTCGACGACCAGTTGCACCGCTATTTCGGGGTGCGGGATGTGGACGCGCTGACCCCTGATGCCCTGGAAGCGGGGCTGGAGCGCATGCGGGTGGATTTCGGGCTGGAGACGGACGGGCGGCGGCGCTTTGCGCTGTGGTCGCTGATGTTCCTGCTGGGGGCGGCGCCCGATCTGGACGAGGCGTTCGAGGACCCGGCGGACCGGGACGCGGCGCGCGACTTCATGGAGATGATGGAACGGGCCGAGGGGAACGAGTAGCGTTTTGCCGCCGCGCAGGAACAGGCTAGTCTGTCGGGCATGCGAATCTTCACCATCGGTTATGAGGGCGCGACGCAGGACGAGGTGATCGCCGCCCTGCGCGCGGCGGGCGTGACGATGCTGGCCGATGTGCGGGCGGTGCCGCTGTCGCGACGGCCGGGCTTTTCCAAGAATATCCTCGCCGCCGGGCTGCGCGAGGCGGGGATCGATTATGTCGGGTTGAAGGCGCTGGGGACGCCCGCCGCCGGGCGGGAGGCGGCGCGCAAGGGGCAGCACCAGCGGCTGGCGGAGATTTATGCGGGGCAGTTGGAGCTGCCCGAGGCGATGGTGCAGGCCGCGCAACTGGTGGAGATGGCGGAGGAGCAGGCGGTGGCGCTGCTGTGCTTCGAGCGGGATGCGGCGGCCTGTCACCGGTCGTTGCTGATCGATGCGGTCATGCCGGATGCGGAGCGTGTGGATTTGGTGCCTTGAGGAGCGCGCTTCCCCTCCCCTTCAGGGGAGGGGATTGAGGGGTGGGGGCGTGCCCTAAGGGAAAGCTGGGAGTAACGGCCTGCCCCCACCCCAACCCCTCCCCTGAAGGGGAGGGGCTTCTATATATAAATTCAGTTTCTTTGCCGCCGAAGCGATTCCATATTGCATTGCAGCAGGGGGTGGCGTTTCATCGCTTTCATGCTGAAGGCCGCGCTCCACCACCTGACGTCCTATCGCTACAGTCGCCCGATCACGCTTGGGCCGCAGGTGATCCGGTTGCGGCCCGCGCCGCACAGCCGGACGAAAATCCCCAATTATGCGTTGAAGATCGATCCGCCAGGGCATTTCCTGAACTGGCAGCAGGACCCGCATGGCAACTGGCTGGCGCGGATCGTCTTTCCCGAGCCGGTCGACCGTTTCTCCGTCGAGGTCGACCTGCTGGCCGATCTCGACATCATCAATCCGTTCGATTTCTTCGTGGAGCCTTATGCGGAGGAGTATCCCTTCGCCTATGACGAGCAGTTGAAGACCGACCTCGCCGCCTATTTCGACCTGGAGGATCAGGGGCCGCTGTTCGAGGCTCTGGTGGAGAGCCACAAGGGGTTCGAGGGGCGGACGATCGACTTTCTGGTCGAGGTGAACCGGCAGCTTCAGCAACGGGTCGGCTATGTGATCCGGATGGAGGCCGGGGTGCAGTCGCCGGAGGAGACGCTGGAGATCGGCACCGGGTCGTGCCGGGATTCGGCCTGGCTGCTGGTGCAGTTGCTGCGGCGGCTGGGCTTTGCGGCGCGCTTCGTATCGGGATACTCGATCCAGCTTGTGGCAGATGTCGAGCCGCTGGAGGGGCCGAAGGGGGTTTCGCAGGACGTGGTCGATCTCCACGCCTGGGCGGAGGCCTATGTGCCGGGCGCGGGTTGGGTGGCGCTCGATGCGACTTCGGGGATGTTCGCCGGAGAGGGGCATATTCCGCTCTGCGCGACGCCGCATTACCGCTCCGCCGCGCCGATCAGCGGGATGGCGGAACCGGCGGAGGTGGATTTCCACTTCTCCATGGGGGTCAGCCGCATTGCCGAGGCGGTGCGGATCACCAAGCCCTTCACCGATGCGCGCTGGGATGCGGTGATGGCGCTGGGCGCGCAGGTGGATGCCGACTTGCAGGCGCAGGACGTGCGGCTGACGACCGGGGGCGAGCCGACCTTCGTGGCGGAGAATGGCGGCGATGCGGGCGAGTGGAACGGCGATGCCGTGGGGCCGACCAAGGCGGGTTATGCCGACCGGCTGATCCGGGGGCTGCGGGAAGCCTTCGCGCCGGGCGGGATGCTGCATCATGGGCAGGGCAAATGGTATCCGGGCGAGAGCCTGCCGCGCTGGGCCTATGCGGTATATTGGCGGCAGGACGGGGTGCCGATCTGGCGCGATGCGGCGCTGATCGCGGATGAGGTCGCGCCGGAGGACGCGCGGGCGGTGACGGCGGAGGATGCGCAGGCCTTCATCGCGCATATGGCGGGGGCGATGGGCTTTTCCGCCGATCATATCCAGCCGGTTTTCGAAGACCCGGCGGTATGGGCGGTCAAGGAGGCGGACCTGCCGGTCAACACCTCGCCCGACGATCCCAAGATCGCCGATCCGGAGGCGCGGGCGCGGATGGTGCGGGCGTTCGAGCGGGGGCTGGACCAGCCGGTCGGCTATGTGCTGCCGGTGCAGCGGTGGCAGGCTCAGGCCGCGACGCCGCGCTGGCAGAGCGAGATTTGGCAATTGCGGCGCGGGCGGCTGTTCGCGGTGCCGGGGGATTCGGCCCTGGGCTATCGCCTGCCCCTGGGGTCGTTGCCGCATGTGCCGGAGGCGGCCTTTCCCTATATCCATCCCCGCGATCCGAGCGAGCCGCGCGGCCCCTTGCCCGATTTCCGGGCGACGGTGGACGAGGTGCATGCGCAGCCGGTGCAGCGGGTGCCCGACGCGCCGGGCGGGGCCGTGGCGCAGGAGCGGGTCGAGCAGTTCCATATCGAGGGGGCGGTGCGCACCGCCGTGACGGTGGAGCCGAGGGGGCACTTCCTGTCCGTCTTCCTGCCGCCGGTGGAGGCGCTGGAGGATTATCTGGAACTGATCGCCGAGGTCGAGGGCGCGGCGGAGGCGATGCGGATTCCGGTGCGGATCGAAGGCTATGCGCCGCCGCCCGATCCGCGTTTGCAGGTGCTGAAGGCCACGCCCGATCCCGGCGTGATCGAGGTGAATATCCAGCCTTCGTCAAGCTGGGACGAGACGGTGGAGATCACCGAGCGGCTCTATGCGCTGGCGCGGACCTGCGACCTTACCGCCGACAAGTTCATGGTGGATGGGCGTTCGGTGGGGACCGGGGGCGGCAACCATATCGTGCTGGGGGGGCCGAGTTTGAACGACTCGCCCTTCATCCGGCGGCCCGACCTGCTGAAGAGTTTTGTGCTCTATTGGCAGCGGCATCCTTCGCTGTCCTACCTGTTTTCGGGGCTGTGCATCGGGCCGACCAGCCAGGCGCCGCGCATCGATGAGGCGCGGCATGACGGGCTGTACGAGCTGGAGATAGCCTTGGCGCAGGTTCCTGCTCCGGGTGAGGGCGACGCGCCGCCGCCATGGCTGGTGGACCGGCTGTTCCGCAATCTGCTGGTCGATGTGACGGGCAACACCCATCGCACCGAAATCTGCATCGACAAGATGTTCTCCCCCGACGGGCCGACCGGGCGGCTGGGGCTGCTGGAGTTTCGGGGCTTCGAAATGCCGCCGGAGCCGAGGATGAGCCTTGCCCAGCAATTGCTGTTGCGGGCGCTGACGGCGTGGTTCTGGCGGCAGCCGCAGCAGGGCGGTCTGGTGCGCTGGGGGACGGCGCTGCACGACCGCTTCATGCTGCCGCATTTCGTCTGGGCCGATTTTCTGGAGGTGCTGGGCGACCTGCGCGGGGCGGGTTACGCGTTCGATCCCAACTGGTTCGAGGCGCAGCGGCAGTTCCGTTTTCCGGTGCATGGCGCGGTGGATGCGGGCGGCGTGGGGCTGGAGATTGCCCATGCGCTGGAGCCGTGGAATGTGCTGGGCGAGACCGGTGCCATTGGCGGGACCGTGCGCTATGTCGACAGTTCGACGGAGCGCTTGCAGGTGCGGGCGACGGGGCTGGTCGCGGGGCGGCATGTCGTCGCCTGCAACGGGCGGCGCGTGCCGATGACGCCGACCGCCGTGCCGGGCGAGGCGGTGGGCGGCGTGCGGTACAAGGCCTGGGCGCCGGCCGCCTGCCTGCACCCTGCCCTGCCGGTCAACGCGCCGCTGACCTTCGACGTGCTGGATAGCTGGAGCGGGCGGTCGCTGGGCGGCTGCGTCTATCATGTCGCGCATCCGGGCGGGCGCAATTACGACACACTGCCGATCAACGCCTATGAGGCGGAGGCGCGGCGCAAGGCGCGGTTCCAGGACCATGGCCATACGCCGGGGCCGGTCGACATGCCGCCCGCCGAGGCCCCGGGCGAATTTCCGATGACGCTGGACCTGCGTTTCCGGCATCCATGACCGTGGCGAGCGCCCCTGTCGTGGAAGCAGCCGGTTGGGCCGACGCCTATCTGGCGCGGGCGCCGGAGGGCGACCTGTTCGCCGGAGCGAGCGCGGAGATGGCTGGGCACTGGCGGACGATGCTGGAGCGGCTGTCGGCGCAGGCGCAGGGCGATCCGGCGGTGCTGGCGGGCAATGTCGAGCGGCAGGCGGTCGACCTGGGGCTGGCGTTCCGGCTGACCGGGGACCAGCAGGAAAGGCCCTGGCCGCTCAGCCCCGTTCCACTGCTGATCGGGGCGCGGGAATGGACGCATATCGAGCAGGGGCTGATCCAGCGGGCGCAGTTGCTGGAGCGGGTGATCAGCGACATCTATTCCACCCAATCGCTGGTGCGCGAGGGGAAGCTGCCCGCGAGCGTGATCACCGGCAGCCCGCATCATTGGCGGGTGATGACCGGCGCGCCGCCGCCGCATGGGCATTTCGTCCATTTCTACGCCGCCGATCTGGCGCGGGGGCCGCAGGGCGATTGGCGGGTGCTGGCGGACCGGGTGCGGACGCCCGTGGGCGTCGGTTATGCGCTGGAGAACCGGCTGGCCCTGTCGCGGGCGACCGGGGACTTGCTGGGCGCGCTCAATGTGCGGCGGCTGGCGCCGTTCCTGAGCGACCTGCGGCGCGGGCTGGCGGCGGATTGCGAGCGGAGCGATCCGCGCATCGGGCTGCTGTCGCCGGGGCGGTTCAACCAGAGCTATGCCGAGCAGGCGCATCTGGCGCGCTATCTGGGCCTGTTGCTGGTCGAGGGTGACGACCTGATCGTGTCGGACGGGCAATTGTTCGTGCGGACCATTCAGGGGTTGAAGCGGGTCGATGGCCTCTGGCGCTGGATGGACAGCCGCTTCCTCGATCCGCTGGCGTTCGACGCGGAATCGCGGATCGGCGTGCCGGACCTGTTCGACGCCTGCGTCAAGGGCGGGCTGATGCTGGCCAACTGGCCGGGCGTGGGCGTGATCGAATCGCGGGCCATGGCGGCCTTCCTGCCGGGGCTGGCGCGGGAGGTGCTGGGGGCGGACCTCATCCTGCCCAATATCGCGACATGGTGGTGCGGGCAGGCGGCCGAGCGGGCGCATGTGGCGGGGGCGATGGACGAGCTGGTGGTGGGGTCCGCCTTCGACCGGGACGTGGCGGGGCTGACGGGCACGCGGTTCCTGCCCGGATCGGGGATGGATGCGGCGCAGCGGGCGGCCCTGCTGGAGGCGATGGCGCGGCGGCCGATGGATTATGTCGGGCAGGAAGTGGTGCGGCTGTCGACCACGCCCGCGATCGTCGGGGGCAGGCTGACCGCCCTGCCCTTCACCCTGCGGGTGTTCGTGGCGCGGGACGAGCTGGGGCAATGGCGGATCATGCCGGGCGCCTTTGCGCGGCTGGCGGCGCATGGCGACATTCGCGCCGCGCTGATGGGCGAAGGCGACCTGTCGGCGGACATGTGCGTGCTGGACGGCAAGCCGGTGCCGCAGGACGGGCTGTCGGCGGCGGCTCCGGCGATCCGGCGGGTGGGCGGCATGCTGCCCGCCAAGGCGGCGGACAATCTCTATTGGCTGGGCCGCTATATCGAGCGGATGGAGATGACGGCGCGGGTGATCCGGGCGATCGTCGGCGGGTCCATCGAGGCCGATCTGGGGCCGGCGGTGGGATCGCCCGCCATGGACCGGCTGATGGGGCAGCTTGCGTCCTGGGGCGCGATCCCGGCCGTTGCGGGGGCGGTCGGGCCGCTCTGCGCGCAGGCGTTGGGCGATGGCGCGCAGCCGGGCAGCGTGCGGGCCCTACTGGCGGCGGTGGCGGGCATAGGGGAAGGGCTGCGCGACCGGCTGGCGGTGGATTACTGGCGGCTGGTGCGGCTGCCCCTGCCCGATTTCGACGGCGGGGTGACGGAGACCCTGCTGAAGGCGTCATCCCGGATGATCGAGCGGATTTCGGCGCTGTCGGGGCTGGCGGCGGAGAATATGGGGCGGACCGAGGGGTGGCGTTTCCACGACATGGGGCGGCGGATGGAGCGGGCGATCAATGGCTGCCGTCTGGCGATGCTGTTCGGGGGCGACGGGGCTTCGGCGGACGACCTGACCGTGCTGCTGGACCTCAACGACAGCCAGATCAGCTATCGCAACCGCTATCTGGCCGGGCCCGCCCTGGCGCCGGTGCGCGATCTGGTGGCGCTGGAGCCGCATAATCCGCGCTCCATCGTCTATCAGGCGGAGAGGCTGGCGGAGCATGTCGGGGCGCTGCCGACGCTGCATGGCGACGGCATGCCCGAGGAGCCCCAACGGCTGGCGGCGATGCTGGCGGCGCGGCTGGCGCCGCTGACGGGGGATGTGCTCGGCATGGCCGATCTGGCGGAGGCGGAGGGCCGGTTGCTGGAACTGTCGGACGCCATCGGCCAGCGCTATTTCCTACAGCGGCGCAAGGAAAAGAGCGAGGGCGCCAGCCTGCTGTCATGATCTACCGCATCCGGCATCAGACCATCGTGCATTATGATGCGCCGGTGCAACTGGCGCGCCTGAACCTGCGGCTGCGGCCCGCGCCTTGGCCGGGGCAGTGGACGTCGGACTATCATCTGGCGGTCGATCCGGCGCCTTCCTCCATCGAATCGCGGCCGGGGGCATGGCCGGTGCATGTCGCCCGGCTGGAGATCGACAGCCCGCTGCGCCGGATCAGCATCGACAGCAGCTTTCGCGCCGGGGTGCAGGGCGAGCCAGCGGCGGAAGCGCGGGAGGATGATCCCACCGTCGGCGCGGTGGCGGAGGCGGCGCTGGTGGCGCGGGACATGGGACCGGCGGGGCCGGCGCATTATCTCCACGCCTCGCAGCGCGTGCCGCTGGTGGCGGAGATCGGGGATTGGGCAGCGGATTTGCTTGTCCCGGGGCGGCCGATTGTCGAGGCGGCGGTGGAACTGGCGCGGCGGATCAAGGGCGAATTCGCCTATGTGAGCGGGGCGACCGATGCGGCGACGCCAGTGGCGGAGGCCTTTGCGGCGCGCCATGGGGTGTGCCAGGATTTCGCCCATGTGATGGTGGCGGCCTTGCGCTGGTTCGGGCTGCCCGCCGCCTATGTCAGCGGCTATCTGCGCACCGATCCGCCGCCGGGCATGGCGCGGCTGGTGGGTGCGGATGCCATGCATGCCTGGGCGATGCTGTGGTGCGGGCCGGCGCGGGGGTGGATCGGCCTTGATCCGACCAACGGCGTGATCGCCGGGGACGGGCATCTGTTCGTCGCCATGGGGCGGGACTATGCCGATGTCGCGCCGATGGACGGGCTGTTCTTCGGCGGCGCGGGCCAGAGCGTGCAGGTGATGGTGGATGTCATGCCGGAGGATGAGGCGTCGTGAGGCGCGCCCGGAGCGCGCTGCGCCAATCGCACGCAGCGCGCTCCGGCTTTCTGCCGTATCCTTTCCAGAGCATCGTGCGCAAAAGTGGGAACCGGTTTTGCGCACGATGCTCCGGCGGCTCTACCACCCTCCAGCCCATGTCATGGTCAGCGACCGGAGCCGTGGACCCGCACCTGCCCGGTGCGATAGCCCTTCTCACGCATTTCCTTCGCATAGTCGCGGCGGGCGTCGGCCAGTTCCGCGCGATATTCGTCCCAGGCGTCGCGCTCATCCTCCGCGTCGGTGGCGTGGCGCAGGTCGTGGGCCAGTTCCTTGCGGGCCTCCGCAACATCGGTGCGATAGTTGAACCAATATTTATTCTGCACGCCCGCAATCGGCGCGGGCAGGGTCATGTCGTCCTCCATCGCGGCGAGCCTTTCCTCATAGCTCATCGCGCCATGGGGCATGGCCGTTGCGGAAAGCGGCGCCATGGCGAGCATGGCAAGGGCGCTGGCGACAGTCGAGCGTTTCATGTCTCTTCTCCTCTTCCTCGTCCCGATGGGAGGTCAACGTGCGAGGAAAGGGATTTTGCGCATGAACGGTTGTGCAGAATGGATGAAGCGCATCCCCGCGGCGACCGGCGGAAAAGGGAAACCGGCCGGAAATAACCCTATTTCAATAGGTTATGGCAAAATCCCGCCCATGGCCCTTGCAGCGGCCATGGGCGGGAAGGGGAAGCGGGTCACATGCGGATCGCGTTGCGGAACATGACGAAGGCGATGATCACCAGATAGACGCCGAAGATCTTCTTGAGCGGGGCGGCGGGCATGGCGTGCGCGACAGCGACGCCCAGCGGCGCGGTGAGCACGGACATGGAGGCGATGGCGAGCGTCGCGGGGATGTTGACATAGCCCAGCGATCCCCAGGGCAGGCCGCCTTCCTTGAGGCCGATCAGCGCGAAGCCGATGGCGCTGGGAATGGCGATGAGCGTGCCGATGCCCGACGCGGTGGCGATGGCGCGGTGGATCGAGCGGCCGCACAGCGTCATCACCATGATGGCGATGGTGCCGCCGCCGATGCCGAGCAGGGCGGAGAAGGTGCCCAGGCCCCCGGCGATGCCGACGCGGGCGATGCCCGAGGGCATGGTGTCGCTGATCACCTTGCCGCCGACCTTGGGCAGCAGGAAGTTGAGCGACATCAGGAACACGCCGATCGCGAAGATCATGGTCAGGATGCGTCCGTCGACATGGCCGGCCAGCAGCACGCCCGCGCCGTCGCCCAGGATGATCCACGGCGCCCAGGTCTTGAGCACTTCGAACTCCACCGCGCCGCGCTTGGCATGGGCGAGGAGGGAACGGATCGACGTCACGATGATCGTCGCCGCCGACGTGCCGATCGCGACATGGGCGATGGCGTCATGCGTGCCGCCCAGCAGCGGCAGCACCACGAACAGCGCAGGCACCACCACGAAGCCGCCGCCGATCCCGAAAATCCCCGCCGCGAAGCCGGCGAACAGTCCCGCCCCCAGCATCGCGACCAGCGGCAGGAGCCAGGTCATCACGTCACCGTGCATCAGCGCTGCTCCCCTGCCGGTGCCGTGCGGGCGGCGTTATGGGGGAAGATGCCCTGGTGGATCAAGGCGGCGGAAGCTGTGCAATCGACCATGATGGAAACCCATGCCTCTCTTCGGCGGAATGTAAGTGGCGGGGACGATCAACTGCCCCACATCTTCCCAAGACGAACGAAGTTGGGGAACCCGCAAAGGAGAGGCGCAATATTGTGGGGGAGCGGGAGAGGATGCGGGTGGATTCCAGGGCCCGGACCGGGCATTTGCGCGCTTGGCAAAAAAGAAAACGGCCCCGATCACGGAGCCGTTTCCCTGTTTCAGAAAACCGAGGGGGGATCAGGCGGCGAGCGCCTTCACCTTGTCGGTCACCACGGTCACGCGGGCGGTCAGCGGAGAGGCCACGTCGCCGGCCAGCTTGATCAGCGCTTCGCTGCTCTTGGCCGCTTCCTTGGTGAATTCGTCGAAGCTGCTGGAGAGCAGCTGGCTCTGGAGCTGGAAGAATTCGGTCGGCGTTTTCACGGTCGAGAAGCTCTTGAACGAGGCAGTCGCCTTTTCGAAGCTCTTGCGGCTGTAGTCCACGGCTTCCTGGCCCAGGGTCTCAAAGCCCTTGGCCGCGATCTTGCCGGATTCGACCAGCGCTTCGACATTGCCCTTGGCGATGTCGCTGAACTCCTCGATCGCCTTGGTCGACTTCTCGACGCTCACCTTCGCCTTCTCGTTCAGGTCGGCATAGACCGTTTCGAGCTTGGCCTTGGTTTCTTCAGCGAATTTCTTTCCGGTCTCGATCACGTCGTTCATCATCTTCGTTCCTTCTGTGGCGGGCAGCAACATGGGCTCTAGCGGCCCGGCCTTGGACGACAGGCTCTTCCATAGCTCCGGTTCGGTCGGCGTCGGTTCCGCAACCGGCTCAAACTTCGGCGTCTTCACCGCCGGCGCCGCGGCGACGGGGGTGGGTTCGGGCGTCGCATCCTTCACCAGCTCGGGCTCAGGCGCGGCGTCGACCGCCGTGGTCGCCGCGATCACCGCCACCGGATCGGCCTTCGCCACGGGCGCCGGCCTGGGGGCTGGAGCGACGGGCTTGGGCGGCGCCGGTTTCCTGACGGCGGGCTTCGCCTTCGTCGGGGCCGGGGCCTTGATCGCAGCTTCGGCGGCCTTGAGCGCCTCACTGGCGGACAGGGTCGACGACGCCTTCTTGACGGCAGGCTTCTTACGCACTGGCTTTGGGGTAACGGCCATGGACCAACCTCCATTTGTTGCAGTGCACAATATAGGGATCGAAATGCGGTTGCAAGTGTTTTTGTGCAGTGCAACAAAAATGCCTCATACGGCCCGTCGCTGCAACGAGGCGGGCTGCCGCAAACCCAGTCCCCCCCGTCCCATGTGAAGGAACTAACGGGTTTTCACATAGCGGCCGGGCGCATCCTCAATGGCCTTGAGTCGGCCCCTGCCCGGACGGCGGGCGCCCTTCACCGGGACCGTGGCGGGGGTCTGCCCGCGAATCCACTCGATCCAGTCGGGCCACCAGCTCCCCTTCGTCTCCTTCGCCTGTGCAAGGAAGGCCTCCAGGGTGGGCTGCGATTCGGTGCAGGTCCAATATTGATATTTGCCGGCGGCGGGCGGGTTCACCACGCCCGCTATATGCCCCGACCCCGCCAGCAGGAAACGGATCGGGCCGGAGAAATGTTCGGTCAGTTTCCACACGCTTTCCAGCGGGGCGATATGATCTTCCCGTCCCGCCTGAACATAGGCGGGGGTCCTGACCTGGCGCAGGTCGATGGGCGTGCCCGCGACACTGATCGCGCCCGGCCGGACCAGCAGGTTGTCGCGATAGAGCTGGGTCAGATAATCCCTGTGCCAGCGCGCCGGCAGGTTGGTGGTGTCGCCATTCCAGTAGAGCAGGTCGAAGGGCGGATAATCCTGCCCCAGCAGGTAATTGTTGACCACATAGTTCCAGATGAGGTCGCGCCCGCGCAGCAGGTTGAAGGTCGCGGCCATGTAGCGCCCGTCGAGGAAGCCGCCGGAGGAAAGCTGCTCCACCATCTTCATCTGCTCGTCATCGACGAACAGGCTGAGGTCCCCCGCCTTGCTGAAATCGACCTGGGCGGTGAAGAAGGTGGCGCTGGCGACCTTTTCCCCCTCCCCCCGCGCCGCCAGCAGCGCCAGCGTGGCGGCAAGGGTGGTGCCCGCGACGCAATAGCCGATGGCGTGGACGCCGGGCACGCCCAGCAGGTCGCGCACCGTGTCGATCGCGTCGATCTGGCCGTTCAGTATATAATCGTCCCAGACCAGGTCCTTCATCGAGGCGTCGGCCGATTTCCACGACACCAGGAAGACGCTGATCCCCTGGTCCACCGCCCATTTGACGAAGCTTTTTTCCGGCGACAGGTCGAGAATGTAGAAGCGGTTGATCCATGGCGGGAAGATGATCAGCGGCGTTTCCAGCACCTTGTCCGTCGTCGGGGCATAGTGGATCAACTGGTAGAGCGGCGTTTCCCTGATCACCTTGCCCGGCGTGGAGGCGATGTTGCGGCCAAGCTCGAACGCCGTGCCGTCCGTGTGGGTGAGCTGGCCCTTTTCCAGGTCGGCCAGCATGTGCTGGAGGCCCTTGACCAGATTCTCGCCGCCGCTCTGGATCGTCTTCTGCACGACCAGCGGGTTGGTCAGCGGGAAGTTGCTGGGGGCGATGGCGTCGAGCAGGCCGGTGGTGGCGAAGCGCAGCTTTGCCTTCTGCTTCGGATCGACGCCGTCCACCGCGTCGGCCAGCTTCATCAGATAATCCGAGAGCAGCAGGTAACTTTGCCGGATCAGGTCGTAGAAGGGATGCTCCGTCCAGGCCGGGTCGGCGAAGCGGCGGTCGCGCGCGGCGGCGGGGCTGCCCGAGGGCGGCGGCTCCGGCTGGTCGCGCAGCAGGCCGCCGGAATCCAGGAAACGCTGCCACAGCGCCAAGCCTTCGTCGGCGAAGCCGGTCTGGATGCGCGCCACGGCTTCGGGATCGAAGGGCAGCGTGCGCCCGGTCGCGCCCGCCGCCTGTTCCAGCAGCAACTGCTGCGCGCGGCCCAGCACCTGCGTCCATTGCTGCATGTCCTCCAGCGTGGGGAGATGGGGTTCCATGACGTCCTGTGCTTTCATGGCCACCTTCCTTCGCCTGGCATGGTCCGGTCCGCCGCTTTCTCTGGCGTGTCGCGGGCTGGCGGGTTATAGCCGGATCGTGACAAGCCGAATGCGCGTCACGCACTATTCCTTACAGCGAGCTTTCAGGAAAGCCCCAATGTCCGAAGAATTCTACCGCATGAAGCGTCTGCCGCCCTATGTCATCGCCGAAGTGAACGCGATGCGGGCCGCCGCACGCGCCGCGGGGGAGGACATTATCGACTTAGGCATGGGCAATCCCGACCTGCCGCCGCCCGACCATGTCATCGCCAAGCTGTGCGAGGTCGCGCAGAAGCCGAGCGCGCACGGCTATTCCCAGTCGATGGGGATTCCGGGGCTGCGCCGGGCGCAGGCCAATTATTATGGCCGCCGCTTCGGCGTCGATCTGGACCCGGAGACCGAGGTGGTCGTGACCATGGGGTCGAAGGAAGGCCTCGCCAGCCTGGCCACCGCGATCACCGCGCCGGGCGACGTCGTGCTGGCGCCCAATCCCAGCTATCCGATCCACATGTTCGGCTTCATCATCGCGGGCGCGACCATCCGATCCGTGCCGACCACGCCGGACGAACATTATTGGCAGTCGCTGGAACGGGCCATGGCCTTCACCGTGCCGCGCCCGTCGATCCTGGTGGTGGGCTATCCCAGCAATCCAACGGCGGAGACGGTCGACCTCGCCTTCTACGAGCGGCTGGTCGCCTGGGCGAAGGAGAACAAGGTCTGGGTGCTGAGCGACCTTGCCTATTCCGAGCTTTATTATGACGGCAATCCGACGCCCTCCATCCTGCAGGTGCCGGGCGCCAAGGATGTGGCGGTCGAGTTCACCTCGCTCAGCAAGACCTATTCCATGGCGGGCTGGCGCATCGGCTTCGCCGTGGGCAACCGGCAACTGATCGCGGCGTTGAAGCGGGTGAAGTCCTATCTGGACTATGGCGCGTTCACGCCGATCCAGGCGGCGGCCTGCGCGGCATTGAACGGGCCGCAGGACATCGTGCAGAAGAACCGCGAACTCTACCACAAGCGCCGCGACGTGATGGTGGAGGCCTTTGGCCGGGCGGGCTGGGACATTCCCGCGCCCAAGGCGTCGATGTTCGCCTGGGCGCCGCTGCCCCCTGCCCTCAAGGACATGGGAAGCCTGGAATTTTCCAAGCAGCTCCTTACCCATGCCAAGGTCGCGGTCGCGCCGGGGGTCGGCTATGGCGAGGATGGCGAGGGCTATGTCCGCATCGCCATGGTGGAGAATGAGCAGCGGCTGCGGCAGGCCGCGCGCAATATCCGGCACTATCTGAAGTCCATGGGCGTCAATACGCCGGCCAAGGGCGCTGCCTGAGAAATATAGGCCTGAGGAATATAGGCCCGAGGAATATAGGCCCGAGGAATATAGGATTATGCTCCTGCGGAGGCGCTGAAGCGGGACAGGCGGCTCGCATGCAGCCCGGTTCGGAGGGTTGAGTGATGCCCGGACGGCGGAACTGGGCTCCTGCCTCCGCAGGCGCGCGTTTCCTCCAAGTCATGATGGCGTGAGTCCCATGCCATCATTTCAACCCTTGCCATTTCCTTCGCGCTGCGCTGCTGTGAAACGATGATCGCACTCCCCCAGGTTTCCCAGGTCGCACAGACTATTCAGCTCGCTTTGGCTCCTGTCTTCCTGCTTGCGGGTATCGGGGCGTTCCTGAACGTCTGCGTCGGGCGGCTGGCGCGGATCATCGACCGGGCGCGGAAGGTGGAGGAGAAGATCCTCGCGTCCCGCGGCAAGGAACATGACCGGATGGTCAGCGAAATCCGCGTGCTGGACCGGCGGATGAGCGTGGTCAATGGCGCGATCTTCCTGTCGGTGGCGTCGGCCTGCGCCGTCTGTCTGGTGGTCATCCTGCTGTTCGCGGCCAATCTGTTCGGGGTGCATCTGGGCACGCCGATCGCGATCCTCTTCATCCTGGCCATGGTGTTGCAGGCGGCGGCCTTCGGCACGTTCATCCAGGAAATCCGGCTCGCCTCGCGCACCATCCACATCCGCAACGAGGTGCTCTACCACAAGGTCGAGGAAGAGGGCGCGGGATGACGAAGTTCACGGTCAACGACCGGCCCGTCCAATATCGCATGGACCCGGCGACGCCGCTGCTGTGGGCGCTGCGCGACGCATCGAACCTGACCGGGACGAAATATGGCTGCGGCACGGGCGATTGCGGCGCCTGCACGGTCGACATAGACGGGGAAGCCGTGCGCTCCTGCCAGGTGACGATCGCCGCCACGGAGGGCAAGTTCGTCACCACCATAGAGGGATTGTCGCCCGACCGCGGCCATCCGCTGCAACAGGTGTTCGCGGCGGACAATGTCTCGCAATGCGGTTACTGCATCCCCGGCGTCATCATGGCGGCGTCGGTGCTGCTGCGGCGGACCAGCGACCCGGGCGACGAGGAGATCGACGCGGCGATCACCAATATCTGCCGGTGCGGCATCTACCCCCGGTTGCGGGGTGCGATCCAGCGGGCGGGACGGGTGATGCGGGGCGAGGAAGTGGTGGACGCCGTGCCGCCCTCCGGCATCACGCCGGACGAAGCGGCGAAGGCGGTTCCGGCGCTGCGGAAGCCCTGAGGCCATCCGCGTTCCTGCCGTTCAGCCGAAGCGGTAGCCCGACACGGCCCAGCCCAGCACATTGCTGGCGTGGTCGCGCACGGCCGCATCCTCCCCGCCCGCGCCCAGGGCGACCATCAGCGGCAGGAGATGTTCCTCGCGCGGATGGGCGAAGCGGGCATGGGGCAGGTCGGCCCAGGCGGCGACGCGCTGCGCCCGGCTGGCCGGATCGGGGTCGGTGACGGCGGCGGTCAGGGCTTCGTCCCAGAGCATCGAAGGCTGGGTCGCCTGTGCGCCGCGCACGCGCAGATTGTGGAAGCTCATTCCCGATCCGATGATGAGGACGCCCTCGTCGCGCAGCGGCGCGAGCGCCCCGCCTGCGGCGAGATGCGCGTCGGGATCGAGATCGCCGCGGAGCGAGAGCTGGGCGACGGGGATGTCGGCCTGCGGCAGGGCGACCTTCATCGGGATGAAGACGCCATGGTCCCAGCCGCGCGCATCCTCCCTGCCGGTGGGGAAGCCCGCCTGTTCCAGCAGGCCGGCGGCCCGGCGGGCGAGCGCGGGCGCGCCCGGCGCGTCCCAGCGGAGCGCATATGTGTGCGGTGGAAAGCCGTAATAGTCGAACAGCAGGCCGGGCCTTTCGCCGTCATGGACGGTGAACCGGCTTTCCTCCCAATGGCCGGAGACCAGCAGGATCCCACGGGGGCGTTCGGGCAGGGTCGCGACGATGCCCGCCAGATAGTCCTGCATCGGCTGCCACATCGGGTCGCAATGCGGGCGATCGGGGTCGCTGGGGTCCATGAAGAAGCAGGGGCCGCCGCCATGGGGGATGAAGAGAGTCGGTTGTCTCATGCCCACGAGATCGGATGGATTTGGGCGCGGCGCAAGCGGGGCGCTGGAAACGGACTGTTTCGGGTGGGGCGTGAAAGGCGGCGGCGGGCGGCCCTCAAGCTCCGTTTTCTTCCAGCACGGGGGCGATGGCCTGGGCCAGGGTGGCGCCGGAATAGGGCTTTTTGAGCAGGGTCACGTCGCCGAAGCGTTCGGGCAGGTCCAGCCCGTCGCCATAGCCGGTGGCGAAGAGGAAGGAGACGCCCTTTTCCGCCAGCAGTTCCGCCACGGGAAGGCTGGTCTCATTGCCGAGGTTGAAGTCCAGGACCGCCAGATCGACGTCATGGTTCGCGATCGCATCCCGCGCGCGGCTGACGCTGGCGGCGGTGATCACTTCGGCGCCGAGGTCGCGCAGCGCGTCCTCGCCATCCATGGCGATGATCATATTGTCTTCGACCAGCAGCACGTTGCGCCCCTTGAGCAGCGTCGGCGTGGGCGCCGGGGCGGGGCTGGCGCGTTCGATGCCGACGACGTCGGGCAGGACGGAGGCGACATGGGCGGAGGGGATGCAGAATCGCGCCTCCAGACCGGAAAGGCGGTAATGCACCTCCGCCCGGCCATCGAGATCATAGGGGATGGACCGTTCGATCACGGTCGATCCGAAGCCCCGGCGGGTGGGCGCGACCACGGCGGGCCCGCCGCTTTCCCGCCAGTCGATCAGCAGGCTGCCGTCGGCGTCGACCCTCCAGCCGATGGCCACGCTGCCATTGTCGGACAGAGCGCCATATTTGGCGGCGTTGGTCAGCATCTCATGGATCACCAGCGCCAGCACCGTGAAGGCGGCCGGGGTGAGCAGCACATTGGGACCGGTCAGCTTCACCCGGTCGCGCCGTTCGGCCAGATAGGCGGCCGATTCCACCTCTATCAGGTCGTAGAGCCGGGCGGGCGCCCAGCGGTCGGCGGTGATCTGGTCATGGGCGCGGGCCAGGGCGTGGACGCGGCTTTCCAGCGTGTCGATGAACTGGTCGACCGATTCGGCGCTGTCGCGGGTCTGGGACAGCAGCCCCCGGATCAGCGAGAGGATGTTGCGGACGCGATGATTGAGTTCCGCGATCAGCAATTCCTGCTTCTCATGCGCCTTCTGCCGTTCATCATGGGCGGAATCGGACAGGCGCAATATGACTTCCAGCAGGGCGGTGCGCAGCGCCTCCGCCACGCGCAGTTCGGCGGCGGTGAAGGGCACGGCAGTGCCGCGCACCAGTTCCGACCATTGTTCGAAGCTCTTGCGCGGGGTCAGGCGGGGGCCGTTGGGGCCATATTCGATATGCTTTTCCGGGCTTCCCGCCCAGCGCACCGAGCGGAGCTGTTCCGCCCGGAACAGCACCACATAGTCGCGCGGGCGGCGCGAGAGCGGGATGGCGAGCAGCCCCGCCGCCCGGTCGGCATGGGCGGACGATTCGGGCAGCAGGCGCGCCAGATGATCGGTGGTGAAGACCTGGCCGGCAGCGGCCCGGTTCAGCATGGCGACGATGGCGGCGAAGCTTCGCTCGTCCGGGGCGAGGCCGGAAAAGGTCATCTGGCCGTCGATATAGACGCCGACGCCGTCGGCCGGGATGGTGTCGAAGATCACCTCGCCCAGCCAGCGGGCGTTGGACAGCAGGTCATGGTCCTGCGCCACCGCCGACATCAGCCGGTCGGCCACCTGCCGCGCCTTGCCCTCATAGGCGGAGGTTTCGCTGCGCTCCCGGTTTTCGAGCATCATCGAGAAGATCTGGCCGAACAGTTCGGCGGCGCTGCGCTGTGCGAAGCTGGGCAGGCGGGGGCCGTAATGGTGGCAGGCGAACAGGCCCCAGAGCCGCCCTTCGACGACGATCGAGATGGAGAGCGAGGCCCCTACCCCCATATTGCCGAGATATTCGATATGGATGGGCGACACCGCCCGCGTCAGGCAGAGCGACATGTCGAGCGCGGCGCCAGAGGGGTCGAGCTGCGGCACGATGGGAACCGGCTGCGCCTGCACGTCCGCGATCACGCGGAAGATGTTGCGCAGGTAGAGCGCCCGCGCCTGCGCCGGAATGTCGGACGCGGGATAATGCAGGCCGAAGAAGCTGTCGATGCCGGGACGCAGCGCTTCGGCCACGACTTCGCCGTCGCCGCCCTCCGCAAAGCGATAGACCATCACCCGGTCGAAGCCCGTCAGCGCCCGCACCTGCCGCGCGCCGTCCCGCAGGAAGGCGGCCATGCCCTGCGTCTGGCCGAGCCGCGACACCATGGAGCGGACCATGCTGCTGGCCTCCATCTCGTCATGGGACGCCGGTTCGGCCTCGATCACGACCAGCGATCCGGAGAAGTGGACGGCGACGTCGAACGGCGCGATCCCCTCGATCAGGGTGAGGGAGAAGATGCGCTCCACCGCGTCGGGGCCGCGCAGCAGGGTGATGCGGTTGCGCAGGGAATGGACCGCCTCCCCGCTGAAGATGCCGCTGATCGGCCGGCCCAGCATCTGTTCGGGCGAAAGGCCGATATGATCGGCGCTGTTGGCCGACACGCGCGACACCAGCCAGTCGGCGGTCAGCGCGATCAGGAAACCGAAGGGCTGGACCGTGCCCAGCACATGGATCGGCTCCCGGTCGCAATTGCTGAGGTCGACGGCGAAATCCTGGGCCGGGATATTGCCGTCAGCCATGGACGGGCGCCACTTCGCCCCTGGCGGCGGCGGCGAACAGATCGAAGGCGGCCTCCGCGCCGCGAATCGCGTCGCCGATCCATGGCTGGCCCCCATCGGCCGCGGCTTCATCCAGTCGTCGCTGGAAATCCGCCCAGCCGCCCTTTTCATGCACGGCGGACAGATAGGCGCGCGGCAGGCCGGGGCCCACGCGGCGGGCGAGCATGGCGCCGCCCAGGCGCGATCCTTCCAGCGTGTAGCGCAGGCCCCAGCGATAGGCATCGGACGGGGGCGCCGGCGCGGCGAGCGGCGCGGGCTGCGGTTCGCCCAGGGCCGCAAGGTCCCGGGTCAGCAGCGGCAGGCGCGGCGCATCGGGGCGGGTCATCCGCTCCAGTGGGGCGAGCGCCCGGGCATGGGCCTTCAGGAAGGCGGCGTAGCCGGGGCGATCGTCCAGCGAAAAATGCGAGAACAGGTCGTCGACACGCTGATGGCTTTCCATCGTCGCTTGGCGCAGGGCCTGTCGGGCGCTGCCGGCAGTGGGCGTTATCGTCACCCGGCATTCCTAAGGGGCTTTGCAGGGGGACGCACTGATCTGGATCAGCTTTTGCCTTCCTTCGGTCACATTTCCGGGGATTTCGGCGCAAAGCAGCCTTTGAGGGGCCGCCGGGGATTCTTTCAAATCGCTGACAGACAAGTTCAGCATCGTGACATCGCACAAGTCCTAAAAGCGACATATGAGGGGCGAATGGCCCCGTGAAACAAAGGCGAACGGCATGTTGAGGAAAATGATGCTGGCGGGCTTGATGACCGCGACGGTACTGGGCGGGATCGCCCCGGCCTATGCCCAGCGGGGCGACGATGGCGGCTGGCGCGGCCGTGGCGGCGAACGGGCCGGCCGGCCCGAAGGCGGCCGTGGCGGCCAAGGCAACGGACAGGCGCAGCGCCAGTGGCA
>NZ_LXYF01000064.1:0-34812 GCF_002894065.1 Sphingobium sp. SA916 | reverse complement strand
CCGAGGAGGTTCGGCAATTTGCTTAACGCTCGTGCCTGCACGAGGGGGTGCACCCTTGCCTCTACGGTGATCATCACCGCTCCTTCCTTCACGGAAGCTAGTCGCTTTCATACCGCCTCCTGCTGAGTGCATGATGGCAAATGGACATTAATGGCGGTCAGGTTCCTCGCCGCCTAGTACCAGCCCGGGGGGACAGACATGACCGGGCGCATGCCATAGCCTGTCGCCTATCGACGCGACCCGTGAATTTCCGCGCTTTTATCGATCGAACGCTGCTGGAGAGAATATGACACAGGACAATGCAGCTACGGCCGCCTGCATGATTGTGCAGGAGAACGTCATGGTTCCAATGCGGGATGGCGTGCATCTCGCCACCGACATCAGCTTGCCCAGCGATGACGGGGTCGCGCCCGCGCCGGGGCGCTTTCCAGCGCTTGTCGTTCGCACGCCATATAGCAGGGTTTTTCTGGCAGACTTTCCGCCGGACATGATCGCCGGAGCAACGGTGATCAACCGCCCGCTCGCGACGGCGAGAGGCTATGCCGTGGTCTTCCAGGATGTCCGAGGCGCGCACGGGTCCGAAGGTCGGCTTCAGCCCATGCAGAATGAAACAGCCGACGGCGCGGATACCGTGGCCTGGATCAGCGAACAGCCCTGGTCGGACGGGCGTGTCGCTTTCTGCGGTCCATCCTACAGCGGCCTCGCCTCGATGATGGGCACGGTTGCGGCGCCGCCGGCGTTGAGCACGTCCTATGTTCAGGCGCCCGCCACCGAAGTGTTCAACAACGGCTGGTTCCTGTTCGAAGGCGTATACATGCAGCACTACGCCACGCAGTGGCCGCTGATGCAATCTCTCGATCCTGCTTGCCACAGCGATCCGGAACTCGCCGCAGCCGCCCGACGGGACTTTCTGGAGCTTCATCCCGACGAAAACATGACCTGGATGACCGCGAACTTCCCGGACGACTTTTTCGACCGTCTGTTTCGGATCATGCCTCTCAAGGACATGCCGGTGGTGCGACACATGCCGTTCTGGCGTGAGATGATCGAAAATCGCGATAATCCCGCTTTTTTCGATGCGAACGCGATGAAGGACAAGCTGTCAAATGTCGATGTGCCGGTCCTCCACGTTAACGGCTGGTATGACGGTTTCATCCGCAACACTTACGAGCATTATGAGGGACTGGTTGCGCGTGCGGCGACCCAGGAGGCCCGGGACGGCCAACGGTTGTTCATCGGCCCCTGGTCGCATGGCGCGTGTTTTGAATGCCCGCCGGGCGGCGCGGTGGACGGGCAGCAACTGATGCTCACCTGGATGGATCAATGCTTCAAGGGGATCAGAAGCCCGGTTTTCGACGCCCCGGTCACGATCTATGTCATGGGCGAAAACCGCTGGAGAACGGAGACTAGCTGGCCGCTCCCGGGCACCGAGCGGACGCGCTTCTATCTGCACAGCCAAGGGGGCGCCAACACGGCGTCGGGTGATGGCGCGCTGTCGATGGAGCAGCCGGGTAGAGACGAGCGCCCCGACCAGTATCGGTATGATCCCGTCGATCCGGTGCGCAATATCGGCGGCGTCACTCTGTACGGCGGGCGAATGGCGCAGAACGAGATGGAGGCGCGGCCTGACATGCTCTGCTACACATCCGCCGAACTAGAGGAGGATCTGGAAGTTACCGGCAAGGTTAGGGCGACGCTCTTCGCGGGGTCATCCGCACAAGATACCGATTGGTGGATCCGCCTGATCGACGTCCGTCCGGACGGACGTGCCGATGCGCTCTGCCACGGTGTGGCAAGGGCCCGTTATCGGAATTCCCGCACCAATCCGGAACCGTTGATTCCTGGAGAAATCTGCGAGTACGCGATCGGCATGCAGGCGACCAGCAACGTATTCAAGAAGGGCCACCGTATTCGGGTCGAGGTTACGAGCAGCTGCTTTCCTCTCGGTGAGCGTAATCCGAATGCCTTCGTCGATCTGAACAGTGCTACGGAAGACGACTTTGTTGTCGCAGCACAGACGATCTATCACGACGCCAAGCACCCTTCTTACGTGGAATTGCCGATCATACCGGCCGGTCGCGAACGCAACTGGATCGATACCCCGTTTCCACTGGCGAGCGGAAAGCATTTCGAGTTTCCAGCATAATATTCAAGTGGATGGCAAGTTACATGTGCACAGCATACCGTGCCCAGGAGATGATGTGTGACGCAAGAAGAGCGGGATGCTAGGACCGGCGGTCAGTGGTGGCGCAGCATCGGAGGCCATGTCGATATCCCGCTCACAGAACTGTGGAAGATCGGCAGGGAGATTCTGGGGACCCGAGGCGCCTCGCTCGAACAAGCCAATTTTGTGCTCAAGCCGATCATCGATAAAGTTACGCAGGGCGACCATTCTCGCGGGCTCCCGCTGATCGCGAGACTGGCCAGCCTTGCCGATCAAGGCAAGCTTCGCTTCGAGGCGACTATTGCGGTGCGGAACGTCGCGTCGGGGTGCGCCACGGTCGAGGGAGACGCAGGCGCCTCCATCGATCTGTTGGGCAGAACCGCCATGGATTCGGCAATGTCGCTTGCCGGGCGCAATGGCATTGGACTGGCGGTGCTCAAATCGCCCTTGGGTGTGCTAACCCCGTTCGTGGAAATGGCGCTTGCGAGCCGAATGATCGGCATCGTCATAAGTCAAAGCGCCGCAATGGTGGCCCCTTTGGGCGGGATGAAGCCGTTGCTGGGGAACGCGCCGATTGCCATTGGCGTCCCGGCGGGTAGCCATGCTCCAGTCATCATGGATATGTCGCTCACGCAAAGCTCGACGTCCGGGATTTTACTTGCGGCGCGCCAGGGACAGATGGTGCCCGAAGGCCTGATATTCGATCAACATGGGGCGCCGACGAACCAGCCGGAAGAGTTCGTGGACCTGGAGGCGTTGGACGCTGGCCGACTACGGATAATCGGCAGTCTTGCCACGCTCGGCAACAGCCATAAGGGCTATGCCCTCAATCTCATATTCAACCTTTTGCCGTTGGCGCTATGCAGGTCCGACCCGCCATGGACTGGTGCTGAAGGGACCCAAGCCCGCGGGTTTGGCAGCCTCTTGCTCGCAGTCGATCCGGCCGCGTTTGGACCTGTCGATGAGGTTCTTGCACAGGTTGACGCCTTTATCGACCATCTGAAGGCAACGGGGCGCAAGGCGGGTGTCGATGCTATACTTTATCCCGGTGAGCGGTCGCAGGCCTTGAAGGCACAGCGAAACCTTGATGGAATTGTTCGCGTACCGGCATCTCAATGGCAGTCGCTGCTGCAACTCCATGGCACCGCTTGACGATGGGATTTTTCTGAGCAGGCCGCGCGAAGTGAGCCTGCTCCTGTCATGCGCAATGCAGCGAGCAATGTCGTATTGTTGATCTGGTATGCAAGCTCGTGCCCAATGCTGGCCTGTCTTTTTCGACACTTGCAGTGGGACAAGGGCACGTTGAGGCAGTCTCTTTTGCTGAGCCTTTCCCCCCAGTAGGGGACAGACGCTGGAAGGCTCGTTTCGTAAGAAGCGGACAGGCCCGACGGGAAGGTTCGTCCGCAACGTCGTCGCCTTTAAGCAAGTTTGCAAACGGGTTAACCGCATAAAGGATTGATACATGGCGGATAGTCGATCAAGACCCCCGCTACCGCTAAGTAGCTGCGTTTCGCCAGCCTCTTTCGTTCACGTCGTGATCAGAACCACCCAAATGGACCTGATGACGGAATGGTACAGGACCGTGCTCGGAACCCATGTGGTTTTCCGCAACGATATTGTATGCTTTCTTACCTATGACGGTGAACACCATCGAATAGCATTGTTGAATTCGTCTCATCAACCGGCTGACGGTGGTGGGAATATCGACCATATAGCCTATGCTTACAATGATCTTGGCGACCTGCTCGGGAACTATTACCGTCTCAAGCGCCTGGGGATAGAGCCGGTCCGAACAATCAATCATGGGCCTACCATCTCCTTTTACTATCGCGATCCTGAAAACGTCATGATCGAGCTTCAGGTCGACAATTTTGCGACGCATGAGGAATCGAACGCGTTTTTCCACAGCGAGGCCTTTGCGCAAAATCCCATCGGTGTGCTGGTGGAGCCTGATGCTCTACGCGCCGCCTGGGAAGGCGGCGTGTCCTGGGAAGAAATTCGCCAACGCCCGCCGCTTCCCATGGGGGCGCAGCCTCGCGACATGCAGAAGGAAAGAGCGGTGCCGCGATTTGCGCTTTGAAAGGCGCGGGGACGACGCGACTTCCTTAAGCGGTTACAGTTACTGTACTTCAATCTGGCCATTATCCTGATGGAAGATTTGATGCATCCTCCTCTTCCAGACTTGTCAAATCTGACCCCTCCGACGGCGGACAAGGATATGGTGCCGGCGCCCAACATCAACCATTTCGGACCCAGCCATCCTGGCCGCGCCATCCCGCCCATCATCTCGCGTTAAACGAAGCGAGTCGGGGTCATCTGCGACTGTATGGACAGCGTAAACAGGAGAGTAGAATGACCGCAAACACTGACAGCGAGCAGCGGATGGCAGCGGATCACTCATCGGGATCGAAGAAGAATCTCGCATCGGGTGCCGGACTCGCGGCAGCGCGTGATGACCTTACCTGGCAACCTGCCTGGCGCATCTGCGAAATGATCGAAAGTCGGGAGGTGACCCCCAGCGAAGTCACGGACCATTTTCTGGAGCGGATCGCGAAGCTGGAGCCGACGCTTCACGCCTTCGATACGCTGGACGCATCGGGCGCGCGAGAGCAGGCCGCCGTTGCCACGAAAGCGGTCGAAGATGGCGCGCCATTGGGGCCATTGCATGGCATTCCAGTCGCCATCATGGATGTCCACTCCGTCAAGGGATTCAGAAATGGCCTGCGCGGAATAGAGTGCGCCCGGTACGACGAAATCGCGGCCGAGCGCCTCCGCAACGCCGGCGCCATCATCTTTGGGACGACGGCCACCTATAATTGGCCGGTCGCGGAAGGCCCTCGCAATCCGTGGGATATCGGCCGCGATCCCGGCAATTCCAGTCGGGGCAGCGCCGTCGCCGTTGCGGCGGGCATGGTCCCGCTGGCCATCGGCCAGGATGGCGCAGGATCGACCAGGCTTCCTGCCGCATGGTCCGGCTGTCTGGGGCTTTCCACTACGAGGGGGCTCGTCCCCCATGTGGATTATGAGACGAAATCCCAGAAAATTACCGCCAACACGGGACCCATGGCGCGCAATGCGCGGGATTGCGCGATGATGTTGCAGGTAATCGCGGGTCGCGACGGACGCGACTTTCTTTCGACCCAGGTGGACACGCCTGACTATGCCGCGCATCTGGAGGACGGCGTCGACGGGATGCGGATAGCCTGGACCGACGATTTTGGCTGGTCGAAAATATACTGGCTTCCCGATAGCGCGGAGATCGTCGACCATGTGAAGCGCGCGACGTTTGGGTTGACGCGATCCGGCGCGCAGGTCGAACAGGTAGATGAGATATGGGAAGCGCCCTGGCCCACCATGGAAACGCTGATCAACAGCAATCCGGTAACCAGCACGCCCGACTCGGGGTTTCAGCCTGAGATAGGGCAACAGAAATTCGAGGAATTCTGGGGCAAGCCGCAAACGCAGGCGCCCGAGCCGATATCGGGCAACTGGCCCAAGGAAGTGGATGCGGTGGAAATCTATCGGTTCGCGTCCGAGAGCCGGGCGCGCATGGTCGAGACCCTCGAAGATGTCTTGCGGCGGTATAAAGTGCTTGTCAGCGCGACGGTGCCGATGGAACCTCGCCCCTTTGTGGAGTGGGGCTATTTCGGCCGGGGGTTCACTCTCACTACGTACGCCGCCCATACGACGATGATGAACCTGCTCGGCTATCCGGCCATTTCCGTCCCATGCGGTTTGCACAACGGGTTGCCCGTGGGCCTGCAGATCATCGGGCGACAGGGGCAGGAAGACGGGCTGTTGCGCGTCGCCAATGCGGTGCAGAAGCTGCACCCGATGCCCCTTCCGCCAGCGGCAGTATGATGAACATGGCGGTATCCGAGCCGAGCTACCTCGCAGGAGCAACCGAGCCGCCGCTTATCGAACATACGATCGGGTTTGCGCTTGAGCTTGCGGCCCGGCGCTGGCCTGATGCAGAGGCGCTGGTGTCCAGGCATCAGGGTGTTCGGCTTTCCTGGGCGCAATTGAAGGATATGGCTGACGCGTTTGCGGCCGGGCTGCTTGCGCTAGGGCTGCGTCCAGGCGACCGCTTGGCCGTGTGGGCGCCAAATTGCGTCGAATGGACGATCACGCAGTTCGCCACCGCGCGCGCGGGCATCGTGCAGGTCAACATCAACCCGGCCTACCGCCCCGCCGAGCTGGAATATACGTTGCGCAAGGTCGGGGTGAAGGCGCTGGTCTGCGCGACCGCCTTCAAGTCCAGCGATTATGTGGCGATGGTCGAGACGCTGCTGCCGGATCTCCCCGGTCGGGGCGAGGTCAGGTCCGGGCGACTGCCAAACCTTGTCCATATCATCAAGATGGGCGGCGACCCGCGCCCCGGCTGGCTCCAGTTCGACGATATCGCGGGGTTGCGGACCGAGGCGACGGACCGTGAGCTTTCGATGCTGGCCGCGGACCAGGAGGCCAGCGAGCCGATCAACATACAGTTCACGAGCGGTACTACGGGGTCGCCCAAGGGTGCGACCCTGTCCCACCGCAACGTGCTCAACAACGCCTATTTCGTGGGCCTGGGCATGGGACTGCGGGCCGGCGACCGGCTGTGCATTCCCGTGCCGCTCTACCATTGTTTTGGCATGGTGATGAGCAATCTCGCCTGCCTGGTCCATGGCGCCACCATGGTATATCCGTCGGCGGGCTTTGACCCACTCGCGGTTCTGGAAGCCGTCGAGGCCGAGCGTTGCACGGCGCTTCACGGCGTTCCTACCATGTTCATCGCTCAGCTGGAGCATCCCGATTTCGATCGGTTCGACCTGTCCAGCCTGCGCACCGGCCTGATGGCTGGATCCCCTTGCCCTGAGGAGGTTATGCGCAAGGTGATGATGCGGATGCACATGCGCGACATCGGTATCGCCTACGGCATGACGGAAACCAGCCCGGTCAGCTTCCAGACCGCCTTGGATGACGCCGTTGATCGGTGTGTCGGCACCATCGGGCGTGTCCAGCCGCATCTTGAGGTAAAGATCGTGGACCCGGCGACAGGCGAGATCGTGCCGCGTGGCCAGCCGGGCGAACTGTGCACGCGCGGCTATTCGGTCATGCTCGGCTATTGGGCTGATCCGGAAAAGACCGGGGACGCCATCCGTGAGGGATGGATGCATACCGGGGACCTCGCGGTCGCGGATGAGTCTGGCTATGGCCGCATCGTCGGGCGCATCAAGGACATGATCATCCGGGGCGGAGAAAATGTCTACCCGCGTGAGATCGAGGAATATATCTATCGACAACCCGCGGTCGAAGATGTTCAGGTTATCGGCGTGCCCGACGAGAAATTCGGCGAGGAAGTGATGGCCTGTATTCGACTGCGCGCCGGCGAAACTGTCGATGCCGAAGCCATACGTGCATTCTGCCGTGGGCAGATCGCCCATTACAACGTGCCGCGCTATGTGCGCTTCGTGGACAGCTTCCCGATGACAGTCTCAGGCAAGGTGCAGAAATATCTGCTTCGTGAAGCGATGTTGACCGAAAACGGCGAGGGATAGGCCAGGCCGGCCATCGCTAAACGAAAACAGTTGGAGCAGCGGCGAACGTCGAGACGCCGAAACGTCGAGAACTCAGCATCAACGGCGCGCTCGATTTATCAAAAGGAGCCGACCAGGGCCGAAGTCCGGGCATGGTCCGGCTTCGGCCTCCCTATGGCGATGTCAGCCAGGCATATCGCCGCGCATATAGGCGTCGAGCGTCAATTGATGGCGCCGGATCGGCAGGTCGAGATAATGACCATAATTGACCACTCCTGTTTCCGACGCCTCCAGCCCTTCCTGGGTCTGCGGCAGATTGTCCCAATCCTGATCGAGAACCGGGCCGAGATTGCCGAGCTCCGCTGCACTGCCCCATGGCTGGTCATCGGGCACTTCATTCATCTTCGCGGCACTCGGGCGATCCTGACCCTTGGGAACGGTCTTGAGGAAATAGACCTCCATCGTCGACTCGTCGTGCTTCTTTCCCCGCGGCAGGAAGCGGAAGACGAAATTCTTTCCGAACCCGCCAAACACGCAAAAATTGGGAAAAACGATGTACATGAGGTCGTCGAACAATTCCGTGTCGGACACTTCGCTGTGATCGATCCCGGTTTCCTCCGCCAACAGCTTTCGGAGCAACGTGGCCGTGTAGGAACGCGCGCTCACGCCATCGGGTAGCCGCGTGTCGACGTTGCCGCCTAAGACGCTGTAGATGCGCGATCCGGGTCCGATGAGGGCCTCGGCGATTTCCTGCTGCGTATATTCTCTTGCGACCTGCGGGCTCTGGAAGCCGCGTGCGCCGATGTGGCGCGTCACATGAGGTGAATAGACATCGAACTGCGCGTTGGCATCGGCCATGAAGGGGATGATCTGGGGATGGGTGGCCGTCGAATGATATGGCTCCAGAAAGGCCTCGAGCGTGATGCTCCAGTTGCATTTCGCCGCCTTCTTGACGTGAACCGCGATATATTTGTTTTCCAGATTCCAGCGTGCGAAATGCCGTGGGATGGGGTCGAGATATTGCTCGAGCGGCGCGGCGTCCTGATCGAAGTTGACGAAAATAAATCCGCCCCAGCGGGCGAGTTTTGCTTCCGGAAGACCGAACTCGGATGGCTTGCAATGCGGAAAATCCCACGCGACCGGATTGCGCAGGAAGCTGCCGTCACGCTTCCAGGTGAAGCCGTGGAACGGGCAGCGGAAGGATGCCGCGTGGCCCGGCTCGGTCACCAGCTTGCGGCCACGATGGAGGCAGGAATTGTGCAGCGCCTTGAATTCGCCCGGTGCGGAGCGGACGATGATCAGCGACTTCCCGACGATATCATAGTTGATATAATCGCCGACATTGGGAATTTCTTCCTCCCGGCAGGCCATCTGCCAGGTCTTCAACCACATCCGCTCGATCGAACGGTCGAAAAAGTCCTGATCCGTGTAGCGGTCAACGGAAAAAGGCTCGGTCCCCAGGTCCGGCACCGACCGCTCCCGCAGCGCCGCGGGGGGCGTGCACGAGTCCAGATCGAGAATTTCCTGGTAGTTGATGGCGTCGATCTGCGCCATCGTCGAAGGGATTGCTGGATCTTTCACGCGGGTCTCCTGAAATTCGAGCCTGTTCTCCGATCGCACAGCCCGGAAAACAACCTAACTCTATCGGCATTATAGCTTCATGCCGACAAGCTTGCTGTCCCCCGCCTAGGGGGCATTTAGGCGAAAAACTGATGAGGCAACAATGTGCTGCGTGTACCTCTCGTCCCGACTCCAATCCGTGGGCGCTTCGCCATGGTACGGCTTGCGTTGCGTGCACCCCTATCAACAGCAGCATATGCCTTAGCCCTGCCCGACCGGGTATGTGGATCGGGTCCCCCGCCGCAGGGACATACGCCTATAATCGAATCCATCATGTCCCGTAGGATATTCTCGATTGCGCGAGCGTGGTTCATATTTGATCGATATAGATCTTGAACGGCGAGGGGCCGAATCGTGAACGAAGAGGCGCCCGTCGTATGCGTGCGGTGCGAAGGTCCAACCGGTGGAGATGGGGCTATGAAGGTTTCCGAAGTTCAGTTCCGGAGCGGCGAGGATTTCTGTGCGGCAACGCTCTACGAACCGAACGATCTGGCAGCCGGAGAGCGCCGACCGGGCGTTGTCATGGGTCATGGCTTCGCCCTGGTGAAGGAGGCGTTGGCCGTCAGCGCGGAATATCTTGTCCGCGCTGGCTATGTCGCGGTGGCCATCGACTATCGGCGTTGGGGCAAGAGTGGTGGCGAGCCCCGCAGGCTTCTGCGCCCGCTCGACGAGGTTGAGGATTTCCGCAACGGCATTTCTTTCTTGCAATCCTGTGAAAGCGTCGATCCGGAGCGCATCGCCATCTGGGGTGTCAGTTTTGGTGGCGGCGTCGTTTTGCAGACGGCTGCAGTGGATCGACGGGTCCGCTGCGTCGTGTCGCAAAGCCCGGCGCTCAATGGCCGTCTTTGCCAAAGGGAACTACGCGGGATGCCGCGATATATGGAGATGCTCGAACGTCTTCGGCTAGACTGGGAGCGAAGGTTCAGGGGCGAAGAGGGCGAGCGCGTCCCTGCGATGGGGCCTCTTACCGACGAATCCTTTCCTGTCATCCCATCGAACGCCGCTCCGGATTACTGGACGCGTTACCCCAGTTTCAAAAATGACATTCTTCTCGAATCGCTCGAGCATATGCTGATCTGGGCTCCGGAGAGCATGATTGACCTGATCGCGCCCACGCCGATGCTGATCGTAACAAATGGGTTGCTCGATTTGCATCATCCGCTCGACAAGATTCAGGACGCGTTTCGACGCGCCGGGGAGCCGAAAAAGCTGGTGATCCTGCCCTATGACGTGCGCGGCCTTTATGAGGATCCCGGGATGGGTGAAGCCATGGCCGAAGCGATCTCCTGGTTTGGCCGTTATCTTTAGGCGGCGTGGACTGGCAAGTCCCGGCATTGAAGATCATACGGTGCGGCAGGGCACGGCTTCGAGCAGATGTTCGAGGAACTGCCGGGCCGTGAAACGCCGAGGTTGCCAAACCAGGCAGGCAGTCCCCCTGCGCTGATCCCCCGACAAGGGGACTGAATGGCTGGCGCCCCACATGCTATGTCAGCTTTGAGAGGCCATATGCGTGAATGCAACCGGCCCAAGGCGCCAGGAGGAAAAAGAAGGTGAGCATCGCCCAGTCGCAGGCTTCGGAGAAGCTGAATTTTTCACGTTCAGGCCCGCGTGATATGCATGCGCAGCAGCGATATGCGCGGGACCGTGGCGTTCACTGGGACGAGGGTCTGGGGGGCTGGATCGTTGCATCGTTCGACGGCGTCAGGCGCGTCATGTCAAATCCAGGTCGTTTCACGAGTGAGGGGCTGCCGACCAGCGAGGCATTCGGCAGCCAGGCGATGCTGGTGACCGACAGCCCGATACACCACAAACTAAGGGGCGCATGGGCTGAGAAGATGTCGACGCCCGGCGTCGCTCAGCTCGAAGCGCAGATCGAAACCTTCATCAAGCAGGCGTTCGAGCACGAGTTCGAGGCGCTGAACCGCGGCGAGGCGGCGGATCTTGTGCCAGGCTTCTGGGGCATCACCAGCCGCGTCATCAGCTATTTGATGGATACGCCTTTCGAGTCCGCTGCGCAGTTCATTGCCGTGAACAAGATCCTGAGCGACGGTGCGACCATCCCTGTCGAAAAGGGTAGCCCCAGATATCAGGAGCGGGAAGCTGCCAAAGCGAAGGTGTTCGATTTCCTGCGTCCTATCGTCGAGGAGCGGCGTGCTGCCCTCGCCAGTGGCGAGAAGCGTACCGACCTGATCAGCTTGATAGCGGCCCTGCAGGATAGCGACGGCGTCACCGAGCAGATGGTGCTGGACAATCTGCTCAACTTGTATCTCGGCGCATTTGAAACCACCGCGCTCTGGATGGGCAATATCGCCATACGGATATACGAGGATAAGGCGCTCAACGCCGCTCTGCGCGCCGATCCCGCCCTAATTCCGAATGCCTGCGAAGAGATTATGCGGATCGATTCGGTCGTGCAACTCAACATGCGAATTGTGCGCACCGACACCGAGCTGGACGGCACGAAGATGAAGGCCGGGGATCGCGTTTTTGTAATGCAGGGAGCCGCCAACAGGGATCCAGCAGTGTTCGAAGATCCTGAACGTTTCGATATTCACCGCCACGTAAAGCTACACCTCGGCTTTGGTTTTGGGTTTCATCAATGTCTGGGTCAGTTTCTTGCACGTTTGGAAGCGCGTTTGTTTGTAAAATATATTCTCCATACCTTTCCCGAACTGGTGTTCGAGGAAAAGGACTTCGGTCGCAGTTGGGATGTCAACGGCCCCCACAAGCTGGTTGCTCGCCGGCCCGGCATCCTACAATCTTGAGGGGGCGCCGCTTTAGTCGTGGATATGAGAGTGTTTTGAAAGCTTGCTGAAGCGAGAAGAGCTGACTTCGGCGATACGCCCTGCACTGGCGTGCGCCGCGGCTGCCAATTCATTCTGCCCTGAGCGGTAACGCCAGTGGAATAGCCGCGACCTGAGCGGGCGTGACCCAGTTAGTTCAGGCGGCTGGGACGCCTTCAGACTGCGCGCAGGCCCAGTTGGGTCTATTATTGTAACGAGCGAGATTTCCAATGCCAAACACGAAGTCTTTTCATGAAGTAGTTCGCGATAGGCACTCGGTACGGGCTTTTCTGCCCGACGTCGTGCCCGATGCGCTGATCCGCGCCGTGGTGGAAGAGGCGCAACTGGCACCGTCGAACTGCAACACCCAGCCCTGGCATGTTCACATCGTATCCGGCGATGCCCGGGACCGGCTTTCGGCCGCCTTGATCGCCGCGGACGACGTCGACCACATGACACTGGACTTTCCCTTCATTCCTGACGCGTATAGCGGCGCGCACGTCGAGCGGCTCAGGGCGCAGGGAGCGGCCTATTATCAGGCGATGGGCGTCCCTCGCGAAGCGATCGAAGAGCGGCGCAACGTGATGCGCCGTAACCTGTGTTTTTTCGATGCGCCCCAGGTGGCGTTGCTGTTCATGCCGGATACGGCCAACAGCGTGCGCGTGGCCGGCGACATCGGCATGTACGGACAGACCTTCCTCCTTTCGCTGACGGCGCACGGTTTGGGCGGCATCCCCCAGACAGTGTTGGGCATGTATGCGGACACGATTCGCGAAACGTTGAACATTGATCCGTCACAAAAGATGCTGTTCGGTATTTCCTTTGGATATCCTGATCCGGATCACCCGGCCAATGTGTATCGGATAGATAAAGCGGGTCTTGAAGAAACCGTCACCTTCCACAGGTGATTTGCTGATTAGGCAGGTTTTTCATCGAGATATCCTGCCGTGGATATTTATCAAAAGCTGGACTTGGCAGGTGCTGTCATTCAGACAACCGGGGACGAGACCGCCCATTTTCAGATTGGCCATCGGAGCACACGAGAAAGAGGAGATAATCCAGATGGGTGACACTGACAAATATCCTCCCCTACATCTGCCGGCGCGAGATATCCCCGTGCCGTCCACGATCAGCGAAGAAGCGAAAGCCGTTCTTGGAAACACCGCCATGGTGCCGGTGCAGGATTGGCCCGAAGACCTGACGGACAAGGCGGCGGTGGCCAAGGTTATCGACGACTGGGTAGGGGATATGCCGATCGAATTCAGCGCGCCGCTGTTCGGCATGGCGCTCCGGGCAGACGGCGGCGCGCAAACCGAGCATATGATGCTGGGCGACGTCTCGGTCTATGTCGCGACGCCGGACGGCTTCGACGAGAGCGACCCGCGAACGCACATGGCGATCCATGGCGCCTTTATCTTCGGCGGGGGCAAATTCTCGCAAGCCGGTGCGGCTTATACGGCGGCCGCGCTCGGCCTGCGGGTCTGGGCGGTCGACTATCGCATGCCGCCCTACCATCCCCACCCGGTGCCGCTCGACGACTGCCTGGTGGTCTATCGCGAACTGCTTGAACGCTACGGGGCGCGGAACATCTCCATCGGTGGCACCTCCGGCGGTGGCAATCTGACGCTCGCGACCTTGCTGCGCGCGCAAGACGAGGGGCTGCCGATGGCCGCGGCGGCTGTGGTCAATACGCCCTACGCTGACCTGACCCATGCGGGCGACACCATTCAGATGTTCTATGGCACGGTCGACCGCTCGACGACCCCCGGAAATCTCGACGTGATCCGCAAGATATATTGCGACGAACAGGACATGCGGCATCCCTACATCTCGCCTGTGTTTGGCGATTATGGCAGCGACTTTCCGCCCACGCTGCTGACCAGCGGCACGCGCGACTTCCTGCTGTCGGACACGGTGCGGGTGCACCGCAAGTTGCTGGCGGCGGGCGTCGAGGCGGAACTCCATGTTTGGGAGGCGGCGGCGCACTATATGTTCGCAGGGACCGCGCCGGAAGATCGGGAACATAGTGAACAGACGCGTCTTTTCCTTCAGAAGCACTTGCCTGCTTCACGCTCGCCGACCTTTGCGCAGAGCCATGAAAGCTAAGTTTGCCTGAGGTCAAATTCTGCGGCGGATGCGTTGCCGACGGGTCCCCTGGAAGGGGGATGGACCGATACGGGCGGCCGTCATATTTTATCGCTTGTCGCTGCCTTCGTGCCGAGCGCTGTTGTTGCGTCGACAGTATCCGCGTTGAGGATCGCTGGATCGCGCATGTTGAAAAAGAGGTGTCAGATGAACAAGGTAAGGGCCGACGAGATCGAGCCGAGAACAGACATTGAGGCGCTTGGACTGGGCTACTTTGTCAAGATGATGCAGCGCGACATCGACGGCTTCGCTGCGCTTTGGCACGAAGACGCGGTCATCAACATCCCCTTCCGCCCGGAGGGCTTGGGAATGGCCATTCCCGAGGCGCTTGTCGGCAAGGCGACGATTGTCGAGCAGTACGCCAAGCAGATGAAGAATCGTCGCGATCATGTGTTCTGGATATCGGCGATGCATCTCACGACCGATCCCAATTGCGTGATCGCCGAGGCGAGCGCCCGCAGCATCGTGGGCGAAACCGGCGGCGTTTATGAGAACTCCTATGTCATGGTTTTTCGCGCGAAGGATGGCCTGCTGATCGACCTCAATGAGTACGTCAATCCGATCAAGGTCGCCAATGCGCTGCACATGATGTTTCCCAGCGCCCCTACGAATGTTGTCGAGCAGACCAGCGCGTCTTAAGAACTTTGGGGCAAGCCGCAATCGCAGGCACCGGCCCCGCTGGCTGCCGACTGGCCGGCCAATCTTGGAGGAGCCGCAGTTGACGTTGAGCAGTGAATGTCCGCGATTTGCATCCAGTCTGCGTGATGCCTTTGAAGGCGTCACTGGTCATGATCGGAGAAAATCCCGCCCACATTTGGCCGAGCGGTTCTCGCGGATCATCGGCCTGTCAAATATTGCCGTGGTGGCGATATTGATGGCTTCCGCGATTCCCTCCGCCAGTTTTGCTGAAGGTTCGCGTTCGATTGGAGGCGTCACCGAGATTACCGTACTGTCGGCGCGCGGTGACATGGTTTCGGGTGGGGACGCGCTCGTAGAAATTCAGTTTGAACATGCGGCTAGTGCGCGAGACATCGCCATCACCCTAAACGGTCGAGACATCACCGATCAGTTTGTAACGCTCCTCGGTTACCGCGTTCAAGGTCTCGTCACCGGTCTGGTCGAGGGAAAGAACGAGCTGGCGGCAGTCCAGAAAGGCGCTCGCGGCGCCAATATTACGATCACCAACTATCCGGTCCACGGACCCGTCTTTTCGGGACCGCAAGCCCAGCCGTTCATATGTGAGACGGATCGGCTCGGGCTCGGCCCGTCGAAACCTCCGTATTGCGAGGCGCCAACGAAATATGAGTTCCTCTACAAGCGCGTCGGCGCCTCGGCGGCCGAAGATCCATTTCTTGTCTATGACTCCGCTTCGCCGCCACCTCAGTCGGAGATTGCGACGACAGTCACAGACCGCGGTGACAAGGTGCCGTTCATTGTGCGCCGCGAGCGCGGCGTCATCAACCGCGCCATCTACGACATTGCGGTACTGTATCAGCCGGGCAAACCATGGAAGCCGTGGAACCCGCAGGCAGGCTGGAACGGCAAGCTGCTGATGGTTTTCAATGCCGGAATGAAGCCTTGGCATATGCAAGCGATCAGCGGGACGATTCCAGATGTCCTGAACGTAACTCAGGCTGGCACCGTGCAAAGCATGACTGGCGGTGAGGTGCTCTCCCGCGGGTTTGCGGTCGCTACCTCAACGATCTCGCAGCCCAACAATGCAGCGACCGCAGCCGAAACTGCGATGATGGTGAAGGAGCGCCTGATCGAGGAGTACGGTCCGGTCCGCTATACGATCGGGATCGGCATTTCGGGTGGCGCAATGATCCAGCACTTGATTGCCGAGACTTATCCGGGCATTATGGATGGCCTTCTCCCTCTCACCGGCTTGCCTGATGTGTGGACCGTGCATGTGAATAATGGGGCGCACGACTATCCACTTCTGAGCCGTTATTTTACGGAGATTTCGCCACAACTATGGCCGACCAGAGCGGCGCGCGTTGCCGTCTATGGTGGTATTGATGGTAATGGCATCGGCCCGCGCACGTCGTTCATGGCCGCGACCGGCTGCATCGACCGCTCGATAACGGCAGACCCTCCTGGTGGCGCGTCTCTAGCGAAAACGTCTGCCTCATCGGTGCCGGACTGGATCTACGATCCAGTCCGCAATCCCGCCGGCGTACGGTGTTCGCTAGAGACCGCGAACGCACAGGTATTCGGAACGCGCACCCCGTCGGCGTGGGGGCCAATCGAACGCAAGATCGAACACGGTTTCGTCAATCGCCCGGTCGACAACGTGGGCGTCCAGTATGGATTGGAAGCATTGAAGCGTGGCGAGATCAGCCCCGAGCAATTCGTGGACCTCAATCTCAAGATCGGAGGCTTGGATCAAGACGGGCTATGGTCCAGTCACCGGACCGAAGCTGACGAACCAGGCTTGCGCAACCTGTACCGAAGCGGCTTTCTGGTGCCTGGCCACCAACTGCGGAACGTCGCCATCGTGCATGAGCACACGTACTATCCCAACGACATAAACGAAAAGGCGTTTCACCCCCTCTTTGCCACCGAGATGACTCGCGCTCGCTTGATGGCGGCTAATGGAAACGCCGACAATCTGGTCAGCTATATCGTGGTGGACGATACGATTAATGATGCTGATGGAGTTTCGGTACACGTCAAGCCTTCGATCGTGTCTTATCCGATGAGGCGCGCTGCTTTCATGCTGATGGACAGATGGCTCGCAGCAGTTGAAGCTGATGGGGAGGCGGGCCCCCGCTCCGAAAAGATTCGACGAAACCGGCCTGTGGAAGCAAAGGATACGTGCTGGACTCCGGGAGAATGCCCGAAAGTTGCCATCAATCCGAGAATGGTTGCCGGAGCGCCGATCGCCTTGGATATTCAGAAGTGCGGGCTGACGACGATCAACTGGTCGAGTTACGGGCGTGTGCGTTTCAACACTGATCAACGGCGCCGTTTGCGAGAGGCCTTCCCCAACGGCGTGTGTGACTGGTCTCAGCCCGGGGTGGGACAGCAGCCTACGGCCGGCACCTGGCTGACTTACCGCGATAGCGCTGGAGGCAAGCAACTAGGCCCAGCACCACGGTCACGCCCGGCTCCGCGCTAACAGGCCGCTGAAAAAGCCGGATATCTGAGATTTTCCGGTGCATTACAGCGGAGCTGCGATAGCAGTGAAGTTTCAAACTCGCGTTTTGCCAGTGTCGCTGGGCGACAAGCTGGGTTTTGGCTGGTTTTCATGTGGGCTTGGCGATGAGTTTGGGAAGTCGCACAAGGTTGTAGGCGATTATTCGGAAGGTGAAGGTGGCTTCTGCTCTGGCGAGGCCCCTGACCTTGAGCCTGGCGATACCGCCGATGGTTTTGACCCAGCCAAAGGCCTCCTCGATCCGTTTGCGGATGCGCAGGCTGGCGGCATAGCCATTGTGGCGGGTTGTGCGGCGGTCGATCAGCGTCTTGCGCACCTTGCCCAGCTTGCTGACGGTGCCATTGATGGCGATGTGCGGAGTGATTTCCCTCTCGCGCAGGGCGGTGACGAAGCTGGCGGCATCGAACAGCCTGTCACCGGCCAAGGTGACGCGCCGCCCCGGCTTGCGGGTACGCTCGATCATGACGAGGGCGGCCTCGCGCTCGGCCGTCCCCCTTGCGGAACAGACGGGCATCGGGATCGGTGGTGGAAATGTGGGTCTCGTTCGAACGCTTTTCGCCGCGAAAGCTGCGCTCGCCGTTACGGCCCGGCCCCGGCGGATCGCCCGATCCATCCCGAGGCCGGAAGCTCTTCATCGATGCCCAGGCATCGATCATCGTGCCATCGACCGAGAAATGGTCCGATGACAGCAGTCGCCGCACCTGCCCAAGGTTCATCAGGGTGATCAGGAATTCGCGCGCCACCTCGGCTTCGAGCAGGCGGTCCCGGTTCTTCGAGAAGGTCGAGGCATCCCACACCCGGGCGTCCATCTCCAGACCCACAAACCAGCGAAACAGCAGATTATAGTCGATCTGCTCCATCAACTGACGTTCCGACCGGATCGAAAAGAACGCCTGAAGCAGCGACGCCTTGAGCAACTGTTCCGGGGGAATGGAGGGGCGGCCTGTGTGCGAATAAAGCCCCGCCAGCCGCTCCGAAAGCTCGGTCAGCGCCGCTTCCACCAGCAGCCGGATCGCCCGCAACGGATGATCCGGCGCTATCCGGTCCTCAAGCCGGATGTACGAAAACATCTCCGGTGACCGTTCTTCTGTTCCCCGCATTTCTCACCTCGCTCTCAAGCAAAAGTGAATCAGCCAAGACCCTAAACGTCCAGCCTTTTTCAGCGGCCTGCTAGAGCACTTTTCGATCAATTCCGCCCAGCGTGGCAGTGCCGATCTACACGCCGACGATCCACCCCGATGCTGGCGATCTTCGAACCTTCAGCCACCGTTGCCAGTTCCTGAAGCTCGGGCGCTCCTTTGCCGGGCATCCAATGACCATCATCGCCACCGCTTGGCGATGACCTCATTCACCGCCAAGATGGCGCGCGTTGCTCACCCCGTAATCAAGACGCGAACTTAGGACTTCTTCGATCCGGTCGCTGGAGCATGCTGGCCTCGCAGAACGAAGCGCGCGAGCGGGGAGTGCCTGGGATGAAGCGCTGGCGGGCGGGATCGCGGCGTCGTCCGATGCAGTCAGGCGGGCGATGTGCAATCCCGGGGGTTTCACCAGCGGGGGGCCTGCCTATGAGCGAAGCCTTCCCGAAGTGTCTGCGCCAATGTCTTGCGCGCCCTGACGCGCGGCTGTTCGTGAAGCATGCTCTGCGCGATGGCTGGACTGACCTTCGAGGTGAACGACCTCGATGGTTGCCAAAACCTGGCCGGCCTCGAGCTTTCGCTGGCCGCATGAGGCCATGGGCCGGCGTTTGGGAGAGCTTCCGGCCGAAACTCATGAATAGGAAATGGGCGGGTGCTTCGGCGCCCGCCCATTTCCTATTATCGCCTGGAGAAGGTGTTCGGACTGTTTTGCGGACAGCAGGCGGTGATCAGTCGACGAAATCGGCTCCAAGGCCATCGACCTGAATCTCCTTGAGGATATCCACCGCCCTGTCGTGCAGTTCATGGGTCAGGTAGGCTTGAATGTCCTGCGCCGATTGCGCCACGACGACGACGGCGTCGGTGTAGCCCTTGGACCATTCCTCGTTCATGTTCGCGCCGCAATAGATCGCCTCGATCCCGTCGACCTTGTCGGTCACGCCGCGCAGGTAACCGAACACTTCCTCGACGCGCGCACGATCAACGCCGTCCTTCCATTGCAAAAGCGCGATGTGAATGTGCATGGGGTCTCCGATAGCTGCGTTGAAGTCGAAAAGATGTTGCCCCGGCCTGTCCCATGAAGCGCGCGGAGCGCCCTGAACAGGCCGCCTCGGGCGCCCGCGCGTGACCTCAGACCTCGGCTGTTGCCGCTGCCTTGCCCGCGAAGATCGGCAACTTGCCGATGTCGCCGAGGAAGCTGTACAGCATGTCATCGGGCTTGCGCTTACTGTACGGGGCGTCGCCGGCTTTGAGATCACTCGCCGCAGCACCCAGGCCGCCGCCGGACAAGTCGACGGCCTTGGTCGCTTCCGCGACCCATTCCACCATCACGACCCGATCGAAGATGCGCCACTCATCGCCGCGCTTTTCCATCTTGTCCAGATAGCGGCTACCCACGACAAGGTCATAATTCTCGCCGCCTTCGCGCCGAATGGTATGATAATTCTGACTGTACGTCTCGACATGGGCCTTGTTCGGTTCGGTGAACCGGATGAGGCTGCCGCCCAGAAAATGCTGGCACAGAACCGTGGTCCTCTGCAATTCCGGGATGATCCAGTCAGCGAAATCGTGCGCGTTGCCATTGAAGGAGCCGTGCCAGTCGGTGGCGTCGGGCCAATAGACGCTCTTGAGCAGGTCGATGTCCATGCGATCGACCGATTGCGCATAGCGCATCATGCAATCGCGGATCTTCTCTCGATCCATCAGTTCCGTGATCACGTCTTCCAAGGCTCGATCCTCTCGTCTTTTGACGTCCTGTTATGATGGACCAGAGCCGCTGTTGCGCGATCCTCGGGTCCATGCTCTTTTGCGCAGAGGAGGAGGGCGTGACCTCGCCCTCGCGCTACCGAGAGGGAGGCTAAATCGTCCTCACCTTCGAAGATGTCCCTTCGCAAGGGGACCTCGGGCCGGGATCAGGTGACCGGCAGTGCCCATCGACTGGGCAAGGCAAAGCCGGCAAGTCCCCTTGGGGTGGGATAGGCCTAGCCACCATGCGCTGAAAGTATTGAGCAAGCGCCGCATATAAGCGGGAATGCCGTCGAACGGAGTGGAAATGCCTGCAAGCGACACATCATATCTGACTTGGATGCCGGCATGGCAGATCCGCGCGTTGATCGGCGAACGAAAGGTCACCCCGACACAGGTGCTGGAGCATTTTCTCGCACGCATCGCGGCGCTCGAACCGACCCTGCACGCGTTCGATGTTCTCGATGTGGAGGGTGCTCGCACCCAGGCGGCTGCTGCGACCCGCGCGGTCGAGGACGGCGCTGAATTAGGACTGCTGCATGGCATCCCGATCGGGATCATGGACATATGTTTCGTGAAGGGCATCGCCAACGGGCTCCTTGGACGGCAGTCGCCGGCCTATGACGAGATCGGCGTGGAGCGGATCCGCCAAGCTGGCGCGATCATTGTCGGAACGACCGCGACCTACAATTGGCCAGTGCGGGAAGGGCCGCGCAACCCATGGAACCCGGCGCTGGACCCTGGAAATTCGAGCCGGGGCAGCGCGGTAGTCGTGGCGTCCGCCATGCTGCCGCTGGCGGTGGGCATGGATGGCGCGGGCTCGACGCGGACGCCGGCCGCATGGTCGGGCTGCCTCGGTCTCGCCACAACCCGGGGCCTCATCCCCTATGTCGACTATGAGCAGCCGGCCTTCCGCACCACATCGAATATGGGACCGATGGCGCGTAACGCGCGCGATTGCGGGCTGCTGTTGCAGGTGATGGCCGGACGCGACGGACGGGACATCATCTCGACGCAGTTCGACATCCCCGACTATGCAGCAAATGTCGATGACGGCGTCGAGGGAATGGACATCGCCTGGACCGACGATTTCGGCTGGTCGAAAGTGTATTGGCTCCCCGAAAGCGCCGAGATCGTCGCCTTCGTAAAGGCCGCCGCTTTCGGGCTCGCCGAATCTGGCGCGAAGGTGGCGCAGATCGACGATGCCTGGGAAGAGCCGATGCCGATCTTCCAGCTGCTCAGCAAGCATTTGCCGGGGATGAACCCCGTGTCGGCTGGGTTCGATCCCGTTGCCGGCCAGACGCGGTTCGAAGAGGTGTGGGGACCGCCCGAGACGCAGGCACCCCCGCTTACTCCGCCGTCCTGCCCGCCCGACCTGTCGCCGGCGGAGGAATACCGCTTCGCGGCCGAACGGCGGGCGCACATGGTCGATACGCTCGAGCGGGTGCTGGCAAAATACAAGGTCATCATCAGTGCAACGACCCTGCTGGAGCCACGTCCGTTTCAGGAATGGGGCTATTTCGGACGCGAATTCGCGTTCACCAGCTATTTGGCGCACACAGCCATGATGAACGTGACCGGATATCCTGCGATCTCCGTTCCATGCGGGCTGCGCAACGGCCTGCCGGTGGGTATGCAGATCATCGGTCGCCAGGGTGAGGAAGATCTGCTGCTGCAGGTCGCAAGAGCCGTGGAACAGCGCTATCCCTTACCGCATCCGCTGTTCGCACGCTGATGCGCGCTCCTCGGGCCTCTATCCCCGTGAAAGGGGACAGCGATCCGACCGGGTCCTGTGGGACAGCATTGCAGGGGATGTCCTCAAGCCACGGCTGTCCCTGCCTTGGCAAAACTAGCTAAGCGTCCGACCTCACGCAGCGGATATACGCTTCACCAACTCTTGCAGCGCCGGCATTTCCTGACCTGCCGCCTTGCCGCGCTCCAGCGCGTCGCGCAAAGTCCTGCGGGTCTGCTGCTGCAGCTTGCCGCCATGATGGTAGCGGGTGAAGCCTATGAAATCGAGCGGCTTCAAGGTTTCGGCGAATTCGAGGAGCGTGCGATGCGAAGTGCGCGCGTCCAGCTTCTCGCTCGAAGCCACTCCCGCCTCTCCGAAAACGGGCAGCCGTTGAATCTCGGCCATGGCCGCTGTCGCGAGTCGCCAAGTCTCATTATCAGGATCAACATCGCGCATGCCAGGCCAGCCCAATTGCTCGAGCGCTACGACGAGTGCGGTGCCCGAAACCGGGATTTCATACTCGTCGGTCGAGACCACGTCGCAGATGTTCTCGCCGTTCTTGTTGTAGAGTTCGGCAAACGCCTGCGCGACCTTTGGCGAAGATGTGTCGACCACAAAGCCGGCGGGAGCGAAATTGCGATAGGCGAAATCGGCTTCGGCAAGCAGATCTGGCTTTGTACCCTCGTGCAGCGGCAGCTCGGCCTTCTCTTCATGAGCGAAGTTGGCGATCACGCCGCTGGTCACCTGCTCATCTGCGAGCCCGGACTGCTGGACGAACCAATCGCGTACGCCAAGGCCACGGCTGCCGAGCACGACGCCGGTGTCGGCACCGCGGAAATGCTTGCCCAGGCTGTCCAGAAGATCGAGCCCGGCCGGCGCCCGCAGTGTTGCGCTGTCGAGCGTCACAAACAGAAAGTCGAAGGAACGCCCCTCCAACTCGGCGGCATCGGCTACGACCTCAAACTTCGAGAACGTCCTCAAACTATGGTCATCGTAACAATAGAGCGTCTGGGGCCGCGATATCTGATCGACGCGGCCGGGCCGCACCAGGTAGGTGACGGCAGCACCCGCCAGGGTGAGATGGTAGCCGGTCACCATGCCGACCGAACCGGCGCCTACGATCAAAACATTTGGCTGCGAATTAGCCATGTCGAGAGTTCTCCTGTTGTTCATAGATAAGTCTTGATGGCGTCCACTCGGGGAGCGTCCCGCGCCTGGCGACGATATAGGTATCGGGCACGAGAATTTCTGCGGGTCCAATAGCGCGTGAAGCGTGTCAGAGCCGCGCTTGCGCCGGCAAGGTTCAGGTCTGCACCACGTCTTTGTGCGCTGAATATTTGCAGATGCTGCACCTCTGCATCAGCTGCCTTGCGTCGATGGTAGCCATTTGCCCGGCATACAGTCGTTCTCTGCAAGCCTCGGTATGTTGGGTCCAGGGTGCGGTTGCGAGTCAGACCAAGATCCCGGCTTAACGATAGCGCTGGCCACACCCGTCATCACGAATGCCCTGGAGAGCGGGGCAAGCTGGCAACGCAAGCTCCGTCCAGAGCATAGTCAGCACGCCAAATATGCGAAGTCCCGATAGCAAGGGACGTGCGATGTCGTAGTGTCCTGGCACTGGTCCTACGCGACTTCTCCATCGATGCGCTTTCACGGCCTCGGATCGAACCCGAACCCGTCGCCTCCTCGCTGAATGCAGCAGCTAAGATGCGAAGATAGCGAGAAGTAGCCACAGTCGTCAAGGGTCCTTCGCAGCGTGGCTTGCGCCTGATCGGAGAATGCTGATCGTTCGCAGGCTTAACTCTCCATTCGCAGGCGGGGACAGGCGTCCTGCGCGCAGCGGGGCGACCCAACTCTCCGGCGGTCTTCCGCCACGATGCTTACAATGGCGCGCGCCGACCTGATCCATGTGCCCTAATCAGGGGACAGACTTTATCACAGCTTCTGATACGGCCATGGGCTGAATGGAGGATGCCCCATGTATGTGTCTCTAGCTTTCTTGAAGCGTAATCCGAACCTCACGCAGCAGGAATTCATGGACTATTGGATCAATGTCCATGCTCCTATGTGCCGGCGGATATTGCAGCCGTTTGGGTGCCGTCGATACACGGCCACTTTTCCCGTCGCCTCCAGCGCGCAGGCCACTGAAGGACTGGGGCTGGACGCGGTGGTCCAGTTGGCCTTCGATACCAAGGAGCAGATGGAGGAAGCTTTGGCCTCTCCGGACTTCGGGGTCGAGGAACGCCGGAAAAGTTCAGCGCATGTGTTCGATCTTACAGCAATGAGGGACATGGTCGGCCGCGAGCATGACGCCTTGCTGTGAGTAAGATTTGGTAGGCGCCTAAATGGCTTATCCGAGGCGAGCCGTCGTGCAGCAGTAGGGACATGCACTTGCGGCAGGCGTTATCGTCCCCGCGAATGGCGATATGCGATCACGCGCACAAGTGATAGGTGTTTAGTCGGCAGATTTAGGGCGGTCGACTGAGAAAATGATCGCTCATCTGTTCAATAAGACGAATCAGGGGAGATAATGTGATGATAGGCACGGTATCCAGACATCTTTACGTTGCGACCGCGCTCAGCGCGTCGTTGATGTCCTTTTCGGTAAATGCTCAGACGACCGGGCAGCCGGACATGGCGCCGCAAAGCGACGCTGATAGCGCGCAGGGCAATAACGGCGTGCAGGACATCGTCGTGACCGCGCAGCGTATCGGCGAGTCGCTGCAGAAGGTCCCGATCGCGGTGACGGCGCTGACGGCCGACGCGATCAGTGATCGCGGCATCACGGGCAGCAGCGCGCTTGAAGCGGTCGTGCCGAATCTTAGCATGTCCCGCATCGGCGGCGTCAACCAGCCGTTTCTGCGCGGCGTCGGTTCGGACGGCGCTGGCGGGTTCGATGAAAAGTCGGTCGCGACTTATGTCGATGGCTTCTACATTGCGGCGCCCTCCAGCACGCAACTCTCATTCAACAATATCCAGCGGCTCGAAGTGCTCAAGGGTCCGCAGGGCACATTGTTCGGCCGCAATGCGACCGGCGGCGTTATCCAGGTCGTGACGAAGGATCCGACCCAAGACCCTCACGCCGAATTTGATGTGGGCTACGGCAATTACAGCACCGTCGACGCCAACGCTTATGTTACCGGCGGAATCGCGCAGGGCTTGGCCGCCGATCTTGCCGTGCAATATCACAACCAGGACGACGGTTTCGGCACCAACCTGATCACCGGCAGGGATGTGAACAAGGACCGTACCATCTCCCTCCGTTCCAAATGGGTCTACACAGGCGATACGACGAAGATCACGCTGTTCGGCTCTTACGACAAGGGTAGGTCCTGCGGTTTCTGCCTGCAATTCCAGCCCGGCAGTGCGTTTGTAACGGGCGCCGGTCCGCTTGGTCGTTACGACGTCCGAATGACAAAGGAACCGTATTTCCGGACGAAAAACATTTTCGCCGGCCTGCGCATTGAGCAGGAACTGGGTTTTGCCACCTTCGTCTCGTCAACGCTTTATGGCGATAACGACCTTGAATATTATTCCGACATTGCTACCCAAAGTCCGCCTTATGTTTCGGTTCTGGGCGTCGTAACGCACGAAAAGGCAAAGGAATACGCCCAGGAATTCCAGCTTCTGGGTGAATCTGGACCGCTTAAGTGGCAGGTCGGCACCTACTTGTTCCGTTACGATTACAACATCTTCCAGCCGTTCGACGGAGCGGCTTTCAGTCCCGTCCCGGGGCCATTCATTACACAATCCGATGGTCGCAAGGATTCGGTCTCCGTTTACGGTCAGGGCACGTACGCGCTCACGGACGAACTGAAATTCACGGCCGGTATTCGTTACACCTATGACAAGGTCGAAACCGACAACAGCAAGATTGATTTCCAGAACACGGGCATAGTCAATTTTGCGGATCGAAAAATAACGAGCAAGAAGCCGACCTGGCGCTTGGCGCTGGACTATCAGGTCACGCCCGAAATTCTGACCTACGTGTCGTACAACCGCGGTATCAAGACCGGAGGATTGTCGGTCAACGACTTCACCAGTTCCGGTTACGCGCCAGAACAGCTGGACGCCTATGAGGTCGGCCTCAAGGCGAACTTGTTCGATCGTGCGGTGCGGTTCAATGCCGCCGGCTTCTATTATGATTACAAGAATCTTCAGGTTTCGATTGCGTCAAGCTCTGCAGCCATCATCCTCAACGCAGCAACTGCGCGCGTATATGGCCTTGACGTCGATCTTGAAGTGCGTCCGGTCAAGAACTTCAGCGTATCGGTCGGGCTGGGTCTTCTGGACTCGAAGTATAAAAAGTTCGTGGGCGCGCCGTCGGTCGCTCTGGACGGTACTCCCTCGGTCGTCGACGTCAGCGGCAACCGCTCGATCAACGCTCCAAAGATCAGCGGAAGTGTCACGGCAACCTATGAAATTCCGACCTCGGTCGGCGATTTCAAGGTCAGCGGAACGGTCACGCACAAGGGTAAGGCGTTCCCGACGCCCGATAATCTCAACCCCTATCCCGAATACACGCTGGTGAATGCGTTGATCGGCTGGACAAGCTCCGACGGCAACCTTGGCGTTGAGCTGTGGGGTCGCAACCTGACCGATCGCACCTATTATGCGATCCGCGTGCCGATCGCGGGCTTTGGCCAAACCCAGGTTGCGTCGCCGCCGCGTACCTATGGTGTGAGGTTGAAGGCCAAGTTCTGAAGTAAAGATCCGATGGAAAAGGGCGTGACCGCGGCACATTATTGTCGCGGCCATGTTCGTTCCGGGCTGGACGACGGGAGTCGATTTAACTCCTATTACAAGGCGAGAGAAACATGACGATGCCAAATCCCAGGATCCGACACCTGAAATTCGCCTTCATGGCATTGCTGATCGCTGGTTTTGTCAGCCTTGGCGGAATTGGGGAATCCCGCGCGGCGCCGACGAAGGAAGGCGCGGCCTGCAATGCGACACTGAAGGATCGTTTCAGGCCCAATGACGAGACGCGGGTCACGCTGGTGAAGGCGTTCAAAAAGGGAGAGTCGCTCACGCTCGATGGCTCGTCGTCCGATCAGAAGGCGTTGTCCGATCTGTGCCTGGTGAAGATTCTGGTGGGACCCGGCAATCCGGGTTCTGCGGCGGCGCCGTCCACCTCTCCGGGCATCGGCATTGAAATCTGGTTGCCGCAGGCCAAGCAGTGGACCGGCCGTTTGCACACCATCGGTTGCGGCGGCTATTGCGGCGTTCCGGAAATCTCGTCGCTGACAAAGATAGGCGGCGTTTCTCCTTATCAGCCGGCGGCCCGCGCCGCGGGTTTCGAAGGATCGGTCAGCGCGATCAGCGATGCCGGGCACACCGTGGCGGATATCAACTCCTACAGGTCGGCTGGTTGGGCCACGTTGCCCGACGGCCGCGTCAACCGACCCTTGTGGAACGACTATGTCATCCGTGGGATCCACGAAACCGCCGCGACGGCCAAGGCTCTGGCGAAGCTGTTCTACGGCCGGGCACCGCGCTACGCTTATTTCACCGGCAATTCAGGTGGCGGGCGTGAGGGCCTGGCGCTGGCGCAGCGCTATCCCCACGATTTCGACGGCATCGCGTCCGAGAACCCGGCAATCTACTTCACCCGCTTCCTGCCCGCGAACCTCTATCCGGCGCTGGTCATGCAACGCGAGTTGAAGGATCGTGGCCACGCGCCGCTCTCGCTCGCGCAATTTAACGGCGTTTCAGCTGCTGCCATCAGCGCTTGCGACACATCCGTTACCGGACGGCACGATGGCTATATCAGCGATCCCGCCGCTTGCCGGTACAATCCGGCCACGGACCCGGCAGTCTTGTGCGCGGCGGATGGCGGACGGGGCACGGCTCCGCTATGCATCACCCGCGCGCAGGGCGAGGCGGTCAACAAGATCTGGTACGGATTGACGATCGACGGGACGGCACCCGATCCGGCGCTCAACAACGGCTTCGCCGATGCGCTCTCGCCGGGTCAGCTCTGGTTCGGGTTTCCACGCGGCACGGCCATCGGCACCTTGGTCACCAAGCAGGATGAGCCGCATGGCCTGTTCGACCTGTCGGCTTCCCAGACCGGGCTTCAATTAGGCAATAGCACCCTGACTAAGCGGGAAGTGCGGGACTCGTCAGGACGCGTGACCGGTGGGTGGCAAGCGCTGACCTATGCCGACCTCGCACGAGCGCAGGCGGAGGGGGCGCGGATGCAGCCGGAATTCGCCGACGTCGACACAGCCAATCCGGACCTGAGCGCCTTCAAGAAATCGGGCGGCAAGCTGGTCGTCTGGGTCGGCCTGTCCGACTTTGCGATCCCGCCGAGCGGCGCCACGCACTATAATGCGCGCATCTTGAGCAAGATGGGCGGATTGGCGGGGACCCGGCCATTTTATCGCTTTTTCACCGTTCCGGGAATGGGCCATGGAACGTTCAACGGTTCGGACAATGGTGTTGCCGGGGTGAGCCCGCCGGCCGATCCGCCGCTGCCGTCCGACGACCAGATGTTCCAGGCGATGGTGACCTGGGTAGAGAAGGGCGTAGCGCCCGACCAATTGGTAATGGTCAATTCCAAGTCCAATTCACGACGCCCTTTGTGTGCCTTCCCGACAAAGCTGGTTTATCAGGGAGGCGATGTTGCGGCAGCCGAGAGCTATACTTGTCGGTGAGATTACGCGCCATGTCCGCAGCTTGGGGACCTTGAGGTTGAGCGTGCTAACCCGGGTATCGGGCCAGCGGTCGAGGTGGCCGTTGCGCCAAGGGGCCTGGCCACCGGATGGTTAGTTCCGTCTGGCGCCGATCAGGCCATCGACGTCGGCCTCCATGATCAGCAGTCGTCTCGGAGATCGTGCGCAAAAATCTAGTTCGCCGCCCTCCGCGGCCAGCTCTTCGATCAGTAATCTGTCCTGGGAATTCTTTCTTCGTCACGTGCTCTGCCACCTGAAAACTGGACCGTTTGGAGTTAGAGTTTTCGGCCTTAGATTTCCTTGGCTGGGCAAGGAGGCATGGCATGTCCCACAAAGAGGGGACTGCCTCTGCTGTCTATCCGTACTATAGGCACGATTAACAGCGCGCGCCCCTGGCCACTAGCGCTTTCGCAAATCAGAATTGGAGAGAAACAGATGACCGATGTCCAACGCAGCACGAATCCGATGCTAGAGCGGGACCTGTTTAAGATCGGATATTTTGCTTACGGGCATGACAGTGCGAGCACGATGAGTGTTGCCCCCGAGCGGTGGAGGGCGCGTTGGGACGACATTGAACGCCTTGCACGCGAGGCGGACGAAGGGGGGCTCGACTTTCTCCTCACGCTTGCGCGGTGGAAAGGGTGGCGAAAAGGCCACGGCCAGAACTGGAACTTCGACAATTTAACGACCGCCGCGGCCTTGGCGACTATTACCAAGCGCATAGCACTCATTTCCACCTTGCACACCCCCGTTATTCATCCGGTAATGGCCGCCAAGATGCTCGCGACCATCGACCATGCCAGTCATGGCCGCGCCGGTGTGAACATCGTTGCGGGCTGGAATAAGAACGACTTTGAGATGTTCGGGCTTAAGGTCAGTGATCATGATCAGCGCTATAAGCAGGGTGAAGAATGGCTCCACATCCTCAAGCGGATCATTGCCGGAACCGAGGATGAATTTGATTATGATTCACCTAATTTTCCAAATTTGAAAGGCCTGATGGGCCTCCCTGGCTCAATACAACAGCCAGGTCCGGTGACGATCAATGCGGCGATCTCCGATCAGGGCAAGGATTTTGCGATCCGTAACGTCGATTACATTCTGCTCGGCAGTTTTGACGAAAAAGGCGTCAGCACCGAGTACCGCGACGACATCCATGAGCGCTCGCGCCGTCTTGGTCGCAAGGACCCCCCTCAACTGCTTGCCATGCTCGCGCCTTACATCAGGGAATCGCGCAAGGAAGCTGAGGACTTCTATCGCTATTTCGCAATCGAGAATGAAGACACGGAAACGCTGGACAATTACGTTGGCTTGCGCACCAAGCATGCCACTACGGGAGGTGACGGAACGGACAATTCGCTGCGCCGTGGTGCTGCCGCAGGTGGTCGCGCAGTCGTCGGAACGCCGGAAGATTTCGTCGATACACTCGTAAGGTTAAAGAAGCAGGGCTATGCTGGCGCCACCATGACGCCGCCTAATTTCCTCGAAGATTTGCCGATCATCGTGAACCGCGTGCTGCCACTCATGAAGGAGGCAGGGCTGCGTTAGTCGGTCACCGGAAGGGCTGAAATTGACTTGGCGGATAGTGAAGATATGAATTCTTTGGAGTGGAAGTTATGAATGCACCGGTAACTGCAAATCATACGATCCCTCTCGTTGACCTAATCAAGGCCAGGCGATCCACTCGTGCATTTCTTCCCAAGTCGATCCCCTCCGCCACACTGAAGGCAATCTTCGATGACGCGCGCTCATCGCCCTCCAACTGCAATACACAGCCGTGGTTTGTAGAGGTCGTGAGCGGCGCCAATCGTGACAAGTTAGCGACAGCCTTGATGGACGCAGGTGCTAGAGGTGAATTCACACCTGACTACCCTTTTGATGAAACGATGTATACTGGCGTGCACGGCGATCGCCGCAGGGCGCAGGGTGCGCTTTATTATTCCACCATGGGGATTGCCCGTGACGACAAACAGGGTCGTGACGAGGCGATTATGAAGAACCTCAACTTCTTCGGAGCCCCCCATGCCGTGTTCCTCTTCATGCCGTCCTACGCCACCGAACGCGTCGCGGGCGACATAGGGAGCTATGCGCAGAACCTGATGCTAATCATGAAGGCATACGGCGTCGACAGTTGTCCCCAGACCGTTCTTGGTTTCTTCGCGCAGCAGATTCGGGAGATTCTGGGTATGTCCGACAACTTCAAGCTGCTCTTTGGCATCTCCTTTGGCTATGCCGATCCGAATTCGGCAGCCAGCACTATTGTCATGCCCCGCGCCGAACTTTTTGAAACCACGCGCTTCCATGGCTGATCGTCCATAAAACGACAGTGGAGGATAAAGATCAGTCTCTAGTGAACGGCATATTCAATATGAGGTTTCGCATATCAACCGTTTCAGAAGGCCATGATCCTGATTACATGGCCTAATAACAGGTTCCAAGGTTCTAGTTTGTCCAGTGACAACGACTAACCATGAGAGACAATTCGAGATGAACACTGATGAAAAGCTGAATTTTGAGGGGCGGGTGGCTATTGTAACCGGTGGCGCACGTGGCATGGGCAGGGAGCATTGCCTGAATCTGGCAAGAGGCGCCGCCAAGATTATCGTCAATGACATTGATGAAGGTGCGGCGCGCGAGGCAGTCGGCGTGATCAGAGCTGCCGGAGGCGAAGCCGAGGCGGTGATCAAGGATATTTCCACGTGGGAAGGCGCTTCAGATCTGATCGAGGGAACGTTGGACGCATTTGGACGCGTCGACATCATCGTCAGCAACGCTGCGGTTATAAACATGTGCCCAATGTCTGAAATGACGCCTGAGAATTTCGACCGTGTCATGCGCGTTAATGCGCAGGGGCCATATTATCTCGTGCTCGCTGCGTGGCCGCATCTTATTCGGCAAAATTATGGGCGCATCGTCCTGGTGAGTTCTGGCGCAGCGACCGTCGGGCAGCCGACATTGACTCATTATGCCGCCTCCAAGGGTGCTGTACTCGGCATGGTTCGAAGCATCGCCCTAGAGGGCGAACCATACGACATTCGTGTGAATGGCCTCATCCCAGTTGCGGCAACGGAAATGACCCGGCAGGTCCATTCCCCCGAGAAGGCGGCAGAGCAGGAAGAAATGTTGCCGGCACGCCTCGTTTCGCCCGTTATGGCGTGGCTGGCGCATGAAGATTGCAAAACAACCGGCGAACTTTGGCAGGCTGGTGCCGGTCGCGTTGGTCGCGAATTCATCGCGTCCACAAGGGGCTATTTCAACCGCGATCTGACCATCGAAAAGGTCCGCGACAATGAAGCGGAGATTCAGGATCAGATCGGCTATGCTGTGCCGTTGGATTCTAGCGAGATGTATAATTGGATCGTCAAGAACTCGATTGAGCGCGAATCTGATAACCGGTAGAACTGTGAGCCTTAGGATAACGCAGACGGATCGTCCTGGCGAGAAACGGACCATGCTGCCTTCCGCGCTAGGCTCAGAACCCATTGATGTGAAAGGCGCGATTTAATTCAAGCTCCGCGAGGACACTGAATGTGAGCGGCCTGTACTGGCTGACGGATGCATGCAAAGGGAGAGAGATTGTTGCTTAAGGGCGGCCTGACACGGCAGGCTCAGGACGACTTACTCCTGCGGGTGGCAAATTCCGTTCAGCGCCTAAATCCGCTGCCGCATCCGATCCTCGCCTCTTAGTTATTCAAGACAAGGCGCAAATCCAAGGACAACCCGCCCCGCCGCCCTCACCGGCGAGAAACATAAAAACTTCTTTATCAGTCAGCAGGGGAACTTAAGATGAAAATTGGTAAAGCGTTCCTTCTGGGAGCAACTGCGCTAAGTGCCGCCTTCATATGCCTCCCGGCAATTGCTGCCGAGGCTGAGGTCGATACTCAAGAATCAGAGGCCAACAACACCGGCATACAAGACATTGTAGTCACGGCGCAGAGGCGCGGAGAGAACCTTCAGAAAGTGCCGATTGCGGTCACAGCGTTCAGCGGCGAGGCTCTTGAAACCAGGGGACTTACCGACCCGCAATCTCTGGAAGGCGCTGTACCAAGTCTTACCATGTCGCGTCAGGCGACGAGTAACTTCCCATATTTGCGAGGCATTGGTTCGCAGGCAGGAGCCGGCGTCGATGAAGCGTCAGTCGCCACCTATATAGACGGCTTCTACATAGCATCCAACTTGAGCAACCAATACGGATTCAATAATCTGGAACGGATTGAGGTCCTCAAGGGGCCGCAAGGAACATTGTTTGGTCGCAATGCCACAGGCGGAGTTATCCAGCTTATCACCAAAGAACCCTCACAAGAATTTAAAGGAAATTTCAACGCTGGTTATGGGAATTATCAAACTGTCGATTTTGACGGGTACATCACCGGCGGCATAACTCCGGAGTTGGCCGCTGACTTGGCGGTCCAATATCATGACCAAAACGAAGGCTTTGGCCGCAACCTCGTAACTGGCAACGATGTATACAAACAATGGGATTACGCCATTCGATCAAAATGGGTGTACAGTGGCGACTCTACAAAGCTGACATTCTTCATCAATCATGAGAAACTTCAATCAAATGGCCTGCTCAATCGGCTGACCCCGGAAAGCCTTGCAGCCAAAGGACTGACGGAGATCGGTCGCTTCAATTTCGCGAGTTATAAAGATCCATGGCAACGTTCGCGTAAAGTGTATCTAGGCTTTCGGGTCGAACAGGATCTTGGATTTGCCAACCTTATCTCATCCACATTTTATGCGAATAATAATCAGATATATGCTTCAACGACAGACACTCAACAGTCAACAATAGTATACAGGCCTACTGACGCTACAGATTCCGCCCGCGACAAGTCAAAGCAATTTTCGCAAGAATTTCAGCTTCTAGGCAATGCAGAATCGAGACTTCAGTGGCAGATGGGCGCGTACGTCTTTCGATTTAAAAGTGACACCATACTGTCTCTCCAAGACCCATTTCGCGCACCGAATCCCATTGTATTTGGTTCAGCAAAAACGTCTTCCTTCGCCCTGTACGGACAAGCGACATATGAGATCGTTCCTGACGTCAAGCTGACGGGGGGATTCCGCTATTCTTGGGATGAATATAAGACTTTTGACAGCCGCACTTCCATTCCCTCTCTGGGCCTCGACATTGCAGCGCCAGATCGGAAGGCAAATTTTGGCAAGCCGACTTGGAGGCTTGGAATAGATTATCAGATGACCCCCGATATTCTGGGCTATATTTCCTATAATCGAGGCGTCAAGAGCGGCGGATTTTCCATCTATGCACAGACAGCGCCTGGATATGCTCCGGAGGTATTGGATGCCTATGAAGCAGGACTGAAAACGCAGCTTTTCCAGCGCGCCGTGCGGTTTAACATCGCCGGTTTTTATTATGATTATAAAAACCTGCAGGTTCAGGTCATTCTACCGGGCGGCGCCGCGTCGCAGATTTTGAACGCTGCTACGGCTCGGGTATACGGTTTGGACGCGGATTTCGAGGTGGTACCGTTCGAGAATTTCACCATTTCCGGCGGCTTTGGTATCCTTGACGCTAAATATATCGATTTTCCGGGTGCTCCAGTGGTAGGGGCCGATGGTGTTCGCACGATCATAAATGCCGGCGGCAATCGCATGGTCAATGCGCCCAAATTCTCAGGAAGCATCTCTGCCACATACGTTGTCCCAACGCAGATCGGCGAGTTCCGTGTGAACGGTTCAGTCAGTCACAAGGGCTTGTCGTGGGCCACGCCCGGCAATATTCTTCCGTTTAATGCCTATACATTGCTAAACGCGACGATTGGCTGGACCAGTTCCGATGGAAGGTTTGGTGTGGATTTGTGGGGCCGTAATCTCACGGACAAGGTCTATTACGGCTTCAGAATAGAAAGCCCATTTGGTCATAGCCAAATGGATGCGCCACCACGCACATATGGTGTGCGTCTCAAGGCCAAATTCTGAAAGGTTCAGCGCCCATGGTGATCCTCACCATGGCGCCGTTGCGGGCCTTCTGCCACTCATTTCAGCTTATCCAGGAGGCGGTATGAAAGCGACTAGCTTCCGTGAAGGAAGGAGCGGTGATGATCACCGTAGAGGCAAGGGTGCACCCCCTCGTGCAGGCACGAGCGTTAAGCAAATTGCCGAACCTCCT